>NZ_JBQFYU010000008.1:0-244777 GCF_056541705.1 Ruegeria sp. AG1
GTAGCCGAATAGGCGGTAGACCAACGCAAAGTGTCGCGGGATGGAGCAGCCCGGTAGCTCGTCAGGCTCATAACCTGAAGGTCGCAGGTTCAAATCCTGCTCCCGCAACCATCACGGTCGAACACAGTGTTGAACAAGCCGCCCTTGGGCGGCTTTGTTCGTTCTGGGGTGCTCCCAACGCGAGCAAGCCCGCCAACTCTCCAACAAGCTCAATCGCATATTCCCCGTCTTCCGGGATCAATCGAATCTCTGACAACAGACCGCGAATGATGGATATTGCCTCAGCTTGCGATGAGGGATCGCGCAATGCCGTGGTCAAATTGGCGACCTGTTCTCGGTAGAGGTCGGACAGACCGGGGTGCAGCAATACTGGTGGTTCATTTGATGCCGAATTGATGGTATCTTGGAGTTCGGATTTGCGTGCTTCTAACGCTGTCAGTTTTTCCTTCATGCTGGCGTGAAACATGCCATCACTGATGGCGTCGATGAGATGTGCGATCTTGCGCTCGACCTGCGCCAGATCACGTGTCGCGTTAATCCGCTCCTGTTGAATGGACCCGGCAAGACGGTTGTATTCCTCTTGATAGGCGTTGGTGAATTCCGCGATCAGATCAGGGTGCAGCAACTGTTCCTTGAGGCCGGACAGAACACGATCCTCCAATTCCGAGCGTTTGATCGTAAGCCGATTATCGCAGGTGCCTTTATTCTTATGAGTGGAGCACCCGTAATACTGCTTTCCGACTTGGATGATACCACCGCCGCAACACCCGCAGGTCAGCATGCCGGAAAACAGATGCTGTGCCCGCTTGGTGCGGCCCAGCTTCCTGATGCCATCGCTGATCGCGACGTTGCGCGTTTGTTCCTGCCGTGCCTTCACCGCGTTCCAAAGGTCATCGGACACGATGCGCAGATCGGACACGTCTTCAATCACCCAGTCTTCCGGCGGGTTTGGGCGAGCTTGCCGTTTACCACTGTCCGGGTCTTTGACGAAACGCTGCCGGTTCCAGACCAGTCGCCCGATGTAAAGTTCGTTGTTCAAGATGCCAGTGCCACGCTGGTGGTTGCCGTAGATCGTCGATGCGCCCCATGTGCCCCGAGGTCCGGGAATGCCCTCATTGTTTAGATGGGCAGCGATGTTGCGTGGGCTTAGCCCAAGGTTGTAATCCTGAAAGATACGTTGAACGATCTGGGCTTGGCTTTCATTGATCCGCCGTTCCCCTGTGGTGACGGACCCGTCTGCGTCCATGTCTCGCACAACGTCATAGCCGTAGGTGATACCACCGGCTGATTTGCCTTTGCGCACACGCCCCTCAAGCCCACGATGGGTCTTTTGAGCCAGGTCTTTCAGGAACAGGCTGCTCATGGTCCCCTTGAGGCCGATATGCAGCTCGGAAATCTCCCCCTCTGCCACGGTGACAATTGGGATGCCCTGAAACCGCATCTGTTTGAAGAAGGCGGCAATATGCTCCTGATCACGGCTGATGCGGTCGAGACCTTCAGCCACAACGACGTCGAACATGTTGCGTCGAGCGTCCTCCAGCAACCGTTGATATCCGGGACGCAGATGGGACGCTCCGCTCAGCCCCCGGTCGGAATAGGTCTCTGCCTCTTGCCAGCCATTGCCACTGATCAGACGCAGGCACAGTCGATGCTGGTCCTCAATGGAGGCGTCACTTTGAAGATCGGTGGAGTAGCGGGCGTAAATGGCGGCGCGCATGGGTCGGGCCTTTCGGACTGAGAAACAAGTTGGCCCAACCCATTATAGGCATGGATTGGGCCGTGTCTTCCACTTTCGATTGCAACCCGTTGCAACAGAAAATGGCTTGATTACAAGTCTTTAACTCTATCGACTAGCGCCGTTTGGACGAGGTTGCCGACAGCTTGCCACCCAAGGTCTTCATCTTTGCCTGCAAGAGAGATTGATAGTCGTCACAGGCAGACAGTCCGGTGGCACGATTGTAGTGCTTCTGAGACATGTCCAGCGTCGCGTGCCCGAGGATATCCCGGATGATGTTGACATGTTCCGGGTCCGTCTCGGCGACGCTGGTCGCCGCAATGTGCCGAAATTTGTGCGGTCGCAACTCAACGCCCAGCATGCGCCGCGCCACTTTCGGCAGTTCCCGCGACAGGCCATCTGGTGTGATCGGGTCTCCATACTGGCTGATCCAGAGTGCATTGGATGTCTTAGAACCAAGGAGGACCGGACGATGAATATCCAGATAAGACTTCATCGGCTGTACCAGAACCTTGGGTAGAGGAAACCACCGCGCTTTTTTGTCTTTGGTGTCTTCCGCCGAAAGATGAACCTCGAACCCTTCGGCGTTTTTGCGCAGATGCTGGTCCGTTGTCAGCGCCAGCAACGTGCGACGGCGCACGGGTCGCGAGATTAGAAAGGCGAACATCAGACCCGCGCGAAAGTGAATTGCACGCTTCAGATCAGTGAGGGACGGATCATTCTCCACATCTTCGAGCCGCTGCAAACTTTTGTTAAGAATGTCTGCCGCCGAGAGGGCGACTGGCTTCGGCAGGCTTTTCCGGTCCGCTAGATGTACCAGGCGGTTGGACAGTTTGTTCAACCAGTCCCAGTCTCCTGCCGGGTGCATGGCCCTTGCAAGCACATACAGATCGCAAATCATGTTCTTGCGGGTCATGAGGCCTACGCGCGCTTCCGCTTCTTCCAGATATCCCCGCACGGCATCTTTGGTAATGCGATCTGTCGGCGGTTGATCCAAAAGGGCAGGCTGATGACGCTTTATCCATGACAGCCAGTATCCGTAGCTCTGGCGCCGTTTGGTGCGGCTGCCTTCGGACCAGCTCGCGCAGGGGCCTGTACCGTCAAAGATGTCACCTTCCGCGAACAGGGCCTCCCAGGCGGTTTTATCCGCCTCGGGCCAATCTTGATAAAGAAGAACAAGAGGAATGCCGTTAGTCATCGGTCTTACCTTTCCACTTGGACAGAACCACATCGTCGTAGTGATCATGTGCCCACTGATTGCTAAGCGACGCATAGAAATCCATCGTGGTCTGTTGTCGTTTATGTTTGAGCAGACGGCGGACGGTCTCGAAGTCACCGGGGCGTTCTTCGAGATAGAGCTTGGCTGCGATGTGGCGGAACAGATGCGGGTGAACCTTCAGACCGGTCTCTCGCAAGACTCGCTGGGTGAGTTCGCTACCAAAGTTGCTGGGTGCTCGTGGCTTCCCATCGCTGCTGCGCGGGAACAGAGCGCGCCCACCGGCTTGCGACACCTGCGGTCGGAATTGCATGATATAGCGGTGCAGAAGTTTGGAACTGCGGGTGTTCAGTTTGACCTCAATCGGCTCCCCATTCTTAACCTCGACCCCTTCGATACGGATGGAATAATAGGTGTGCGTCCCCGAGCGGGCAGGGATCAAATGCTTGTCCAAATCAAGGTTCGCGAGGTTTTTGACACGCATGGGACAGCTCAGAAGGATCGTCAGTGCCGCAGCGTGCATCGCCGCCAGAGCGCTGTCACGACAGGTTGGTTTGTCATCCGCCCGTGCCATCAACGTATCCGGAAGGCCTAGCAACAGAGCGACATTCTCCCAGTCGTTGAACTGAGCGAGGCGCTCGGCGTTTTTGGGGCTCATACCGCGAGGGCTGGTTGCAACGCGTTTGTGAATGTCTTTGAGCGCCTTAAGGACGTCTTCGGGTACGTTCAGGTGATGCCGTGCAATGGCGATGCAGGTTGCTGCAACATTACTCAGCCCAGAAGGCAGGCCGTCGGTTCCGCGCCGGTCGATGATCGTCCGGAAGGCCGTTTTGAGATTAGGCACCGTGATCAGTTCCGACAGGCTAACGAAGTGTTCCGAGCGCTGTCCGGCAGACACCAGCGCGTCGAGCATCTGCCGCAGATGGGCTTCGGTATTGCGCAGGCTGGTCTGACGCAGCGGTTTGTCGGGCCCGTCATCGCTGAACAGATCACGTTGCGCCAAGCGGTCGATATAGGCTTTGATCTCTGCTTGCAGGCTTTCCGGGTAGTCCGTCAACGGGCGAGCCACGTAGCGGTCCGACGACAAGCGGTCCAGCCGGGGAAGATCGAGACCGTGTTTGTCAATCACGTGGTTCCATGTATCGATCATGGACTGAATGTACTTGGCCGGTTCATTCTTCAGCAGCACTGCGTCGAGAGCCGTCTGAAACGCTTGAACCACGTTGTGATCAATGTCTGCGGGCAAGACCGACCGAGCACTGCAAAAGCGTGCAAACCGCATCAAGCCCCAAACCTGATGGGTGGATTGCACAGTCGTCAGAAACGCGCCCCACTCCGGAGTCAGTTCAGATTTGGCTTCAAAATCCTGCAACACCCCGACCGCACGCAGGGCACTGGCCAGATCGCTTTTGGTGGTGCTGAGGGTGTTGGGCTTCACCCCGCAGGCGGCGGGATGCAACGATGCCAGCAGTTTGCGCAGTTGCGGGATGTCTGTCGGAATGTCCGACGGAGGACGGTTCATGTATGTACTGACGCGCGAGATGGCGGACAGCTTGGACTGTTGACGTTTCTTGTTGGGGTCAGGATTGGACTTCAGAACGTCCAGAACCTCGGCCAGCGTCGTTGGTAGCTGGATCTCTTGGTGATGTGTCATGATAAACCTCTTCGGTTTTGAAAGTGGGGACAAAAGGGGACAGACGAGGACATGCTGACCCATGGCGGCCCTCTTGCGGACATTCGGGAAAACAAGGGTATGAATTTATAGCCAAAATCCATGACCCCGTTTTCCCGAACGCCGGAAAAGCCGAGATTTGTGAGAGCTTTAGAGAACATGGGCCGCTGCCTGATTGCCGCGTTGCTTGGCAAGGGCATGCAAATCACAGCGCGCGATGCGCCAATCGCGGCCCAACCGGGTTGCAGGCAGATCACCGGATTTGATCCAGCGGCGAACGGTCTTGGTGCTGATACGGAACAGCGCAGCGACATCGCGCACGCTGAGATAAGCGGCATCCTCTGAAATCGGCAGATCAACCATGATCCACCTCTGGGTCTTCACCGTTGCAACGGGTTGCGAAATCCGAGCGTGCAGCCTCGCGTGCCAACAGCCGCACAAGGTTGATCAGGGGTTCAGGAATAGCGAAATTGGGCGGGTTGCCCGTGGGAGCAGAAGACGAACACGTCATCGATACGTTCCTTTTTAAGGAACCGCTCGAGACAATGATCGCGATGTTCTGGCTTCGGAGCGCACTCCAGACGACAAAACACTGACCTCAAACGAGATCAGGATCATTGCCATCGAGTGCGTCGAGGACGAGAAACCGTCCTGTCCAATCCCAATATTGGCGGCCCAGCCATCACGGCCGGTAAGTTGAAAGTTCTTGAAGCGTAAGGGCAGTTGCTTGCCTGTCAAGGACGCACGGTGTGGCTACTCCGCGGTTACCGACTCAGAGACCAGATCGAGTTCTACATGTGTAAGCGAATGAAATTATGTACTTTTATCTTATTTTGGCTTGGGGTGGCTATCCGCACGTGATACCGTCATGTGCAAGGGTGCCGGGTGAGTGCCTGGATACCTCCTCTCTCTGACAAGCGACGAGGCCACTCCAGTCGGCTAACGCCGATATGTGTCAACCCGGCCCCCGATCTCTTCAGAGCAAATGGCAACCGGTTCTATTCCGACCCGGCTTTATAGCGCCCTGCAAAGACTACCAGCGTGAAGCGATCAATAGCTGCCTACAATAGAAAATGGTGCCCAAATTGCGGGATGCCTTAACACTTTCAAATCTTCCCTTGTTGACACCTCAATCATTGCCTCTTTCATCGCTTCATCCGCTGCTAGCCCATTGGAAATACCTTCAAAAAAACTAGGCATTAGCAAAAGAGGTGAAACGGTGGAAATTGTCCAATGGCTCACCACCAAAGATTGAGCGCCAGCTTCAAAAAAACCTTGCGCTAACCCAGACAAACCCGGAGCTCCAAATTGTCCTGAGGCGGATGCTGTGTTGCATGCCGATAGCACCACGATCTTGGCTGCGATCTGCTTTTGAGCAATTTCGCTCGCTGTTAAAAAGCCATCATCAATGTCGGAGGTTTCTGCAGGCGAACTGAGAACTAGTGCTGGCTCTCGCAAGTTGCCAAACTGACCAGAGACAATTGCGTGTGTTGCAAAAACGAGAACGTCACCTTTGATCTCGTGTAACTTAAAAACCTCTTCTGACGCATCTTTCCCGGTGTAATATGTAGAGGAAGAACCCGGCAGTGATCTGGATATTAGATCCAACTCGCGCTCTGTTTCCGGCAATGGCTCAAAGTAGTTTACAGTGCCGCCAAACCGCAACGCTTTGGGATTGATTTCAGGATCGCGGCTGAGAACTCCGGTGTCTGAAGAACGGTTTGAAAACGACGGGTTTGCAAATCCTGTTATACTTTTTAGTTCAACATCTTTGGATGGATTTAACTTGGAAAACAGGAGGTTCGCAACCGAAGTATAGACTGTAATCGAATGCGTTAGCCCCAAGAAACGCGCATCTGCTTTTTCAGGTGTTTTTCCGATTGGTGCGGAACTTCTAGTCGCGACTGCAAGAGAAATCTGTTGCGCTGGACCTTGTGGGACAACAAGCAGCTTTTTCTTTTTTTTAAGTATTCTGTCAAAAGGACCAAACAATATATTGTACAGTCGGGTGGAGGAATTAAAGTCAAAAGGTGGCGGTGTGGAGCGACCTTCAAGGTCCATATTTTCCCTGAGCTTTCTTACAAGTTGGTCGACTTTCTCTATGCTGGTGTTTGTCGATTCAACAAGAAGCTCATCTCTCGTAATAAGGAAAATAAATGTGCCGCCTTCAAACGAAAAGTTGGTCCAGAGAGCTTCATCTTGATCCAGCAGCGGTTGAATTGCGTTTAAAGTGATGACGGATGGCGACAAGTAAGGCACTAGATCAGGGTTTGCATTCAAAATCTGACTGTCAATATCCTGAATATGTAGTTTGACTTGATCGAGAACCTTTTGTTTTTGTTGATCCGGTTGAATTGTTAGGGCGCGGATCTGAGCTGATGCAGCGTGCCGCTCAGTGAACAGTTCTGCTAACTCCGGGTCCTTAGCTTTGAAGTGTCGTAGAAACCCATTAGTTGCAGTTGCAGCCTCATTCAGAAGAGCGAGTTGAGCGGTTTCAAACATTTCTTCGCTACTCGCGAAGCCTCTTCGTTGGTACTCGTTCAATACCGTGAGAGTGTTGCCTATTTGAAGATCAATAGACGATGACGAAAACTGTCGAGCGTAGGTAGTCGACTTGGCGACTTCCTTTAGTCTTTGTTTGATTCCAGTAATATTAGTGCGCGACAAATGCGCAGCTTTCTCAATATCTCCAATGTCGTTTCTAGAATAGTAAGTTTCGCTCAATAACCGCCTAATTTCACCAGACTTTTCAACACTTTCAGCTGCCCCAAACTCCTCATAGTTTCGAAGCAACTCTAAAAAGACATTTTCAGCTTCATCAAGCATTCCATCGTACAGATAAGCTTTTCCGAGGCTCATCTTGGTTGGTGCGAGATCGGGCTTGGAAAATCTTCCCTCCACCGCAAGCATTTGAGAATTGCGTAGTAGGGATTTGGCTTCTTCTAGTTCCCTCATTTCAACTAGCAAAGACCCCAAATTGGTCAATGCAAACAAATTTTCGATCGCCTGCTCACCGAAGATAATTGGTGCTTCAGAGACCAAATTGCGTGCTAAAGCTACGGCTTCGACTGTCCTATTGCTGAAACTCAATGCCCTGGTAAGTTCCAATTCTGTGTAGAACCTCGCGCGTCGGCTTCGAGCGCTGTTGTCGGAAAAAGCAGATGCGGCGACCTCGAATCCCCTTATGGAATTTTCGATGTCTCCGATCAATCCAAGGAACATTGCCCGTCTATGCAGCGTTTGACCAACTAGTGTCTCGTTGTTGTGTAAGCTTTCCTCGGCTATCACCATTGCGCGTTCGTTATTGGCGTACGCTTCCTGTAGTAGTCCCATCTGAAAGTAGGCTTCCGATAGGTTGTATCGGGCTGAAGCCAAAAGAGCGGATTGGCTTTCGTCTATTTGCTCCAGAAGAGCCTTTAGCTTATCCAAAGATCCCTGAACGTTTCCAAGTTGAAGATCTATTCTAGCGTTGATAAGTGCAACTTGCGGGTCGGTTTGATCGACTTGTTCAAGAGCATCAATTGAAGTTTGGGCTTGTTCTGGCCGTCGTAAAGTAAGGTATGCTTGACCCAGAATGGTTGCAACTTGCGTCGCCTGCCGCTCGTTTAGATGCTGTAACGGTTCAACTGCAGTTACTGCTTTTTCCCAGCTTCCAAGCTCTAGGCTATTTCCTGCAAATCGAATTCGTGAATGAGTGATGAGGCTGTCAATTTCTAGCCTTTCTGAAAGAGTTACAGCCTGATGGAACCTACTGTTTGCCTTTTCGCTCTCTCCTAACAGGCTCAAAGCCTCAGCAGAATTTAGAATGACAGCGACCAAAAGTTCATTTTCTGTAGCACTACTAATCAAAATTTTTTCAGCGCGTAGAACATCCTCAAGAGCTTCGTGGAATTGACCAGCAGTGCGTTTCAAGACGCTTATCTCGTTTAGTAAAAATGCGTGGTTATTGGTTTCCCGGTCATTCGACCTCGGGATTTTCGAGAGAATGTCTTCCAGAAGTGTGATTGCTTCAGTTGATTTTCCAGAAGCTCCTAAAGCGCGCGCCGCACCGAGCAAATTGATCAAATCAGGTTGCTGTGTTTGCGCGTTTCCAGGCGGAGTCACTCCTAAAAAAAAAGTTAGGAGAATGGTCGCAAAGGCGCTTGGGGAGCGTAAAAGTAGTTGGCAGATTGACTCAACACATTGCATTCGTAGACTATAGCAGAGTTTTTTAGCGTCTTTGCAAAGGGTTTTGGACAGAGGGATTGGTGAGATTTTGGTTTCATTTTTGCTTAGTAGGTGCCCTTCCCGCTTTAGTTTGATTCGGGTTTTTCTGGTTTCTGTTTGTATTCTTAGCGCCACTAGTTGGGCGGTATTTGCGCAATCAAATCAAATACCTTCAGAGTATTTGTCAGCGTTAGACAGAGTTAAACGAAATCCCTCAGACCCAGAGGCCTCGTTTCGTTTGGCGCAAATCGCTGCTCAAACAGGTGACTTCCAAACTGCGATTTCTGCATTTGAAAGAATACTGCTGCTTAACCCTACACTCGCGAACATTAAGCTCGAACTTGGTGTCCTATATCTGCGCCAGGGCGCTCCCAAGCTAGCCGAGAACTATATAAGCGAGGCACTGAAATCACCTGATGCACCGCCTGCTGTGAGAGAGAGAGCGGAAGAACTTCTCGCCATTGCTGAACAATCAAATTCCAGGTGGCGATTAACTGGGCGAGCGGCAGCCGGATTGATCGTAGATTCAAATGCAAATGCGGGTCCAGACAACGGAACCGAAGTCAGGGGTTTCGTTGTTCTGCCGGATTTTACCGACCAGTCGGACGTATCTGCCTTTGTTGGACTATCTGGAAAGTTGAAGTACGATCTGGGTCTTCAAGCAGGTCACTTGCTCGCTTTGGACGTAGACTTATTTGCACGAGGTTACCGCGATCAAACTCAGTTGAACCTGTCTCGCGGGGGTATCGCATTCGGGACCGATCTCAATTTGACAAGAGCCTTGAGCTTCCCCGCCGAGTTAGCGCTAAGATATTCCACGAGTTCGCTGCGTCGCGATGATGAAAGATATGTTAGTGAAGATGGTTGGGTCGCTAAGTTTCGTGCTGTTCCAAATGCGCAGAATAGCTTTGAGTTCAGTGCGTTTACTTTCGATCAAGACTATCACGCGACTACGTTGGACCCGTCAAACGACAATCGCGACGGTCGAAGAAGCGGGTTCTCTCTTCGTTACTCGAGGCTACTGACGGAAAAGACGGGGCTAAACGTCGTATTTGCTTACTCTGACAAATCTGCAGAAGAAGGCTTCGAAGCGTACCGGGATAGCGGTTTCTTTGTGGAAGTCCTTCGAGAAATTTCACCGTTGCTTGGAAAATCGGAAGACCCTTGGAAAATTTCTGCAGCTGTAGGTTACGGGCAGCGTAAGTATGACGAGCCCGACCCCGCTATCGATGACAATGCATCACAAAAAGATGAAAGGGTAGTCTTAAGGACGTCAATGTTCGTTCCGCTGACAGACAGCGTAGAGCTACAACTCGAACTTGGTCATTTCGACCAAAACTCAAATTATTCGCTGGATACCTTTGACAATACGTACCTGGCATTTTCGGTGACAAAGTCATTTTAAGTTTGAATATGGGAGGGAAGAACATGAAGTTTTCATTTACAAAATTTGCGGTACTTCTCGCCGGAGCGTTCGCAGTATCGACCACTGATTTAGCAGTTAGTGCAGCAACGTCCGATCACCGTATGAAGCAGTTTGTCCTCGGTTCTTCTCAATCTCGAACTGTCGAGACGGGCGAAAATGAGACTGCCGAAGTCATTTTGGTGGATGGTACATCGGTCGTCATTGCCCCTGGCAGTCTTGTCACCGTGATCACATCGAAAGACCAACCAATTGCTATTCGCGTCGAGCGAGGGACTTTGAGAGTTACAGGTGGGCTGTCGAACCGAACGCAAAATATCTCAATCATGACGCCTCATGCGCTTCTCTCACTCAAGTCCGGATCTGCGTTCATTCAAGTAGGCTCGGAAAGTACTCGCACACACTTGCTGAATGGCAAAGAAATACTGGTGTCGAGCGGGGGGCGTAGCCAAACGATCTATCGCACAGGGTTTCAGATTGTCGCTAGCAATGGGCGAGCCACCGCCCCACGACGCATGAGCACCCAAGATATCGTGAACGATCTAAATTCACTTAGCAGAGGGCTGCAGACGGGAACGACACCCAGGCTGGGTTCGACGCGGGGGAGTTCTTCTGGCGTTCAGAGTGAACAATTAACTGAGGATGTATCGGTTTCGGACGAAGATGTTCAGATTGCTGAAGCCGTTGAAGAAGTTTCTCGTTTGGACAATGCCGTTGGTTTCGATACCAGCGCAAACGAATCGGGAAATTCCGAATCTGATGGCGGAGGTTCTTCAGGTTCATCCCCGCCGCCAGAACCAATCGACTTTTCGTTTGATCTTGCGGGTGGAGGCTTCAGCCCATCCACAGGGGATTCATCTATACCTGTTGTGGAAACAGATACGACAACAGTAAACACAAATCGCGCTTTGATAAGACAGAACTATTCTACCGGAAACCCTCCTGAACAGCTTGGTATAAGATATCCATTTGTTGAAGAAATATTCCTTGGACCGATTGCAAACAGAGTATTTCCGACGCGAGACGCAAGTATTGCAATAGACAACGTTGACGTACTAACTTCGATTACTACCGGCGACGGCTCGCGTGCCGTTGGATATTACTACGGCTCTGCAACGTCCGGCATTGTTGCGCAACTGCCGCCAAACGAATTTAGTTTGGATACAGATCAAGGGCTAATAAGATTCGAAAGCCTCCCAATGGGACTCCTTTCTACAAATTCTATCTACAATATCGGGTCTGGAGACTTTATTCGTGCCGATACAACATTTGGAGTTCGTCCCGGGATCAATACGCCGGCAATTGGTGGTATTTGGCACAAGGGTACTGGTGTAACCGTCGAAGGTATCAATTTTGGGACGGATTTCGATAGAGTTATTCCTGGTTCGACCACATTAAACCGCAGGGACAATTTTATCTTCTTGGACATGAACTTGTTAGCAGCGTTTAACTGGCGCTGTGATTCAATTCGAGATTGTCAAATCGGAGGCGATGACGGGTTTATCGATGAAACGGAAACCGAAATTGCTTTTGTCGAAGCCATCGAAAACACTCCTTCTTTAAACGGTGAGAATTTTGACTTCGAATACGGGAGAGATATCCTAGTTTATGGCGGCAACAGTGACGCAGCGGCTTTGGTTCACGACCCATCTGAATCGCGCCGTTACATTTTTTCTGCCGGAGACTTAGATCAAGTCATTGAAAATCGCGTGCCCGGAGAGAGTGTCGACCGTTTCCACCTCGCGGCGGGAATGGGAAGCCAACTCCTTGCCGCCGACAGTCTATCTGACCTTACTGCTGGAATGGATCTTTCTGACGGAGATCGCGCCTTCTTTCGCGGGGAGACTTGGCTAGAACTGGCTGATGACTATAGTGAATCTACGTTTTCTCTAGATCTTTCCCAGTTGGCGCAAAGCGATTTGCTTATCATAAATCCGGACGGGCCGGTCATTGTAGATGACGGTGAGACTGCGCCAAATACATCCAAACTTTTGTATGCTGACTTGGGTATCCGGAACGATGCGGAGGGTCGGCAGGTATCAACAATCTCGGCAACAATAGGGGAAGTCCGCTATCGATTCACGAGTGAACTAAACGGAGGAACTGAGGGGTATGGCAACGATCAAATTGTTGATGCTCTGATCTTCAGCCGTGCCATTGGATCTACGAGAGGGATCAATTCGAGCGGAACGTCAAAGAGTCCCGTTCTTCTTTATTCTGACTTCCAAAGTACCGCGGCGGGAGGAGGAAATCCGAACATAGGAAGCCCAGGATCCCCAACACCCGGTCGCCTAGGGTTCTTTGTGCTGGAAAATACTGGAACGATCTTCGACGATGTCGAAGCCCGCGGGTCCCTTGGAAACGGGTTCGAAAGCCCTGTTGGATCAACAGATGGGCTCGAACCGGAACAGATTGAAGAGCTTGCACCAGTGCAATACGCCGCTCTGAGACTGGGCGTCGCGACAGGAACTGAAGCATTGCCTGGAAACAGAACCGGCTTTGGCTTCGCGCCGAGTGAAACCATTGGGTATGCGGTGGGCCTTGTCGACGTGGAAACTCCCGGAGGCTCGACAATCCGACCCATGGGAAACCCAGATTTGCTTCCAGATACCCTTGCGGGCCCTAACTTGTTTTTTTCCAACTTCGACGCCGCGTCCAATAGTTTCCAAGTTGCAATCGACGACTTAACTTTAGGAGGCGAAGGTGGAGCGAGTGCGTATGTCAGCGACACTGAATTTGGGGCTCGCAGTACTGATGGTGCGAGTGATGCAGCGTTGATATCTGGCGGTCTTGTAGCAGAAGGCATCGGTGCCTCTGTCTCATCGACCACGAATGGATATGAGCATGTGAAGTGGGGATTCTTTTTTGGTGACATCGACACTGGAATGGGTTCTGGGAGCAGAGAACATGTCCATTTGGGAACTTTCGCTGCGGGTAACGAACTGTCAGGAGATGAAACTGATTTGATAAACGGGTCAGTCCAAGATGCAATGGATAACGGTCTTTCTACGACTGTTCGGTATTCGGGTCACGCCATCGGCAATGTCGTGATGGGTGGAATCGTCTCAACTCAGACTGGCACATTTTCAGACACCTTTAACTTTGGGTCCCGCACAGGCCAAGCAGAATTGTCAATCGGTGGAGCGACCGTGGCGGGGAATAGTTCGTTAGCTTTAGAAGACGGTTTTGATAGCTATACTAGCTTTGTAACTGGAAGTGGCGGAATATCAGGTGAGTTGAATGGAAGCTTTGTTGGCGCTGTCGAACATCTAACGGTTGGTGGTGGTACGCTAATTGCCCCCGGCGGCCTCGTAGGTGGATTTGCCTTAAGTGATGGAGTAAGCGGTGGTTTTCGTGCTGTTGGGTCATTCGCTGGCGAATAAACATAAGATCGGGAACGCCTTTTTATTTTTCTTTTTTTGGGGGGTGCTATGTCTAAACGAGTTCGTATCCATGTGATCAAAAAGGGTGAAACACTAGATAAAATTGCTCGAGTTTATGGCTTTAGGTCGTACAAAGAGATCTATAATGCTGGGATCAACGCAAAATTCCGAAAAGAAAATCCAAATCCCGCAATCATCACACCTGGTAGCAAGATTTTAATCCCTAGTCATCTGGATACATCGCAAGGTATTAAATCCAAAAAGGCGCTGATATCACGCTACGAACGTAGAATTGCGGCCTACGAAAAGATTTGCTCAGATATCCAAAAATCCAGAGATGCACAGGTGCGGGAAATTAGCGCGGCTCTCAAAAAAGCTAAATCGACGGGTGATGCGGTCGATTTGGCAGCAACACTGATCAGCCTTACTCATGGAATTTACAAGGTAGGTTCGAAGGCGTCTGTTGCAATGAAAAAGAGCGGCGACGAAATCGCTAAGGCCAACAAAGAATTTTATCAACAAATGATGGAGTTCCGCAACGACTACCTTGAGGACGCGGTCGTCAAACCAGTACTTAAGCCAATCGCGGAAAAAATGAAATCGTCTAGCTCTACTGCTGAGCAGCTTGGTGCGGCCTATTTCCAAGCCTGGGTTGACTATACTAGCCCTTCTTTTTGGGCGCGAACTTATGTCAAATTGAGTGAATCCCGGATAGTTCGTGATATAGCCAAAGGAAAGTTTGAAGACGCTTGGGCAGCTTGGTCTCGGGCTGTAACATGGGACCCTGCTAAAGACCTGCAAGTGCAGACAAGCAAGATAAAGAAAAGCTCAGAAGTACAATTGAAAAAGTTTCGAGCCATTATTAGTGATGACAAAAAGCTCTTGAAGCAAATTGCGTCACTCTAAACTATCTCCTTAGAATCAATCTTGTTTCAAGTCTTAACGATAATCTAAATCTCGCGGCAATGCAGCGTTTTCGATGATAGCCATTTATCAACAGGTGTGTTTCGAAATAAGAAGTGTTTGTAGGGCCGTAGCATACAGAAGATTGAAAGCTTTCCACTGAATGATAGGCTGAATGATGGATAGAAACGCTGCCGTAGAATGCCGACAGAAGCAAAACTTGAAAGAATTCAAAAATTGGCTCTCAAAGTATAGCAAAGTGATCATGCCAATCCCGAATCGGGGGGCTATTTATGCGGGATTGGGAAAAACAAACCTCATGAAGATGAAGAAAGGGCTGCAAGCGCAGCCTGAAACAATCCCGATGTGGAAAATCATTGAGAAGGTCGAAAAAGACGCGCGCGAATACACAGGTTATGTGACGATAGATACGATTAACGATGTTCTAAAGCGCATAAAATCCCCGATTCCAAAACTCGTGGAAGCCACTGGAGCAAATGCTGGAGACCCTAAGAAATACTCTGACATGCTATCTTGTGTAAACGCGCTTGCCAGCGACGATTGGGAACTTTTGCCTAAAGTAAACCGTCGGAAGGTTTGGAACATGGTCTCCGCGAAGTACTCGGAGAACCTTTCCGGTGACGTACAAATTTGGGAAGGAGTGTCAAAGAGGCTTCGGCTGCTGGAGAAGTACAAAGTTATGCTGCAGGATGAATTGAAGCAAGTTCACAAGAACCCCAAGGTATCTCTGAAGACCCGAAAAGAGGTTGAGGGTTTGATTAAGAAATACGAGAATCACTATGGCGAGCTCGGTGCTGAAGCCAAATTGAAAGACAGCACTTTAAAAAGAAGTCTTAAGGTAGCCATGCGAAAGTGAGTTATTAACTTCTATGTTCACGTGAAATTAGGGTCAGGACTAATAGTAAACTGATGACGAGAGCTGCGAGGGCGATTGCTGAGAGGAAGACCTTCGGGCACCTGTCGTATCGGGTTGCCACACGGCGCCAACACTTGAGCCTATCAAACATGATCTCGATCCGGTTGAGGCGTTTGTGTCGGCCCTTGTCGTACTTCACCGTCGTCTTGCGCTGCTTCCGACCGGGGTACAAACGCGTATACCTGTGTCTTGCAACGCTTCTCGGAACCAAACGGCATCGTATCGGCGATTTCCGAGTATCCAATCGGCATTCGGTATACCGCTGAACAGATCCCGAGCACCGATGTAGTCGCTGACCTGTCCTGCGATTGTTAACAGGTTCAGCGGGCGTCTCTGACTATCGCAGATGACGTGCAGTTTGGTGTTCATGTCGCCCTTGGTTCAGCCAATCAGGCGTCCGCCCCCCGTTTTTGATGCCCGTGCTGGTCGCTTTCAGCTGAGCCTTCAGATAGGTCGCATCGATCACCACGGTCTTCTGTTCGCGGTACTCAGTGGCCAAGCCAGCCATCATTCGCGCGAATGATGCCCTTGTCGCTCCACCGTTTCCATCGATTGTACTGCGTCTTTTGCGGTTCATAGGCAGCAGGGGCATCCCGCCACCGCAAGCAATTGCGATTTATGAAGATAATCCCGCTCAACACACGCATGTCATCGACGCGCGGCTTGCCATGGTGCTTCGGGACGAAGGGCTCCAGATGCGTGATTTGCGCATCCGTAAGCAAGAAGAGATCAGACATGTTCACCGTTCGTTTTTGAACCGTGACACACGCCGCAAAGCGGAAAGCAATGGGTCCTGAACCTAAGTATCTGTTTGGATTTGGCCAAAACTCAATTGCTGGCGCTCAGCGACAGAGGTTCTGAAACGTTAAGCCCAAAGCCCTAAAATTGGCATTTCAATTGCGTTCGGCAACGGTGGTTGCGCTCTCCCGCAACCAGCGTCAGAAAATCCAAAACAGCCCGTTCAGACTACAATTGATCCCCGGATCAATTGCTTAACGTCCTAACCTCGTCAGCCTCATAACCTAAAGGTCGTAGATCCAAATCCTACGCCCGATAACAATACCCAAAACACAAGTGGCAGCACTGTGGAAGCAAACGGAGTGAATCAACCCTGTGGTGATCGAGCAACAGGGATTACCGGAAGGTCGGTGCAGTTTAATTCAAGCCATTTCTTGATCTTCGGATAGTAAGACATTAGCGATGCCGACAAGTCGATTTGTCCGATCTTGTTCAATCCGTGAAAGGTATTTTCTAAGGCAGGTGCTACCGTGGGCCGCCCGCCTTTTGCGTCTGGTAGGTCAAAAGGTTTTCTTAGAATAGGGTCGGCTTCCTCACGCACCATCCGCACTCGCACATCGACGAACTTCAGCGATTGATGTTACAAAGTGCTGTCATCACGTTTGGTCGCTCTTACCCATGCCTCCTTGGGGACTTGCACAGTTTTCAAATCCAAAGTTCTTGGACGGTCGAACCCGAATGCCCGATACCGACCTGATTTTAGCTTTTGGATCAGTTCTTGCGTGCACATTTTCAAAAGTTCATGTTTTGGTTTTCCGAGATCGCATATTTTTTTTGCGCTGTAAGCGAATAACTCTAAACCTTCGTAGCCCTGCGATTTACCTTCTCCAGCAGCGTCTTTTAAGTCTTCGATCCAAAGCTTGTTGCCAGCATGTTCGTTGGCTGCTTTCCTCTCCTTTTTATAGAAGTCTGCTGCGTATGTCCTTGGGCAATCTGAAAGCCAAAAAGAGCACTTCCAAAGCTCCATGTAGTCCGTCACCGCGCGCCTCTTGTCTTTTGAAGGAAACCTTACTGAGACCGTCGCGTGATCTAAAGTCTCGGAACTGGGGTTGCATGCAACGGCTATACCCAAAAGTTTCGATTCTGTTGCTGTTTCATCATGTTCGTGAATTGTGCTACGTAGGATGAACCGGTCGATGCCCATAGTCAAACAGAGCCATTTTCGCGCTATTTCAATAGCTTCGCGTTGGCATGTAAAAAATTCCTATCCCTTAAGAAATGGCCTTGTACTTCCGTTGCTTACACGGATATACCCGTCGGCGGAGACGTGGCCGAGTGGTCGAAGGCGCTCCCCTGCTAAGGGAGTAGGCGGGAAACCGTCTCGAGGGTTCGAATCCCTTCGTCTCCGCCACATACCTATTTTCGGTGAATTGGCACGGCTTTTCTAACTTGCCGAATGCAAAAAAAACCTGTGTTTACGGTCTCATAGTATCATATTGAGTTTTACTAAGTTGTCCTAAGTATTTTTCATTGAGTTGTTTATTCATGGCGGCGCTCAGCGGGAAGCTGGTAGAGAATCAAGGCCCGGGTCGGCATGCCGACGTTTCTGGTTTGTATTTTGTTGTTGATTGCTCTGGTGAGCGGCGCTGGATCGTTCGCGTAACGGTCAAAGGGCAGAAGAACCGCAAGGGCGTGCCGGTACGCACGGATTTCGGGTTGGGCAGCGCGGACGTTGTAACTCTGAGCCAAGCCCGAGAACGAGCCCTCAAATACCAGCGAATGGTGAAAGCAGGGTTGAACCACGTTTTAACGCCTAGCGCGAAATCCCGACCTTCGAAGAGCTCAGCCGACAAGTTCATATTGACCGAATGACGACATGGAAGAATGCCAAGCATGGACAGCAATGACTCAACACCTTGCGCTACTATGCACTCCCCATGATCGGACGCGAGCCAGTCGGTAGCATTGATCAGCCCGAAGTGTTGATGTGCCTCTCCCCGATCTGGACAGATAAAAACGAGACAGCAAAGCGACTTTCGCAGCGGATCAAAACGGTATTCGATGTAGCGAAGCCCCAGGGGTTTCGCTCGGGCGATAACCCGGCAACTGCGATTCGCGACGGCAAGGTGCTGCCCAAAGTCAACGTTAAGATGTAGCACCATTACGCGATGCCGTGGCCGGAGGTACCTGCGTTCTATGCCCAGTTGCAGACGCATTCGGCCATGGTCGCCAAGGCGCTTGCAGTTCACCATTCTAAGCGCTTGCCGAACTGGAGATGAAATGGCCCGAGGTCGATGTCGATACGCGTCTGTGGACCGTCCCGGCGGAGCGCATGAAGGGGCAAGTCCATCGTGTTCCTCTGACCGACGACGTGTTGGCCATTTTGGAACTGCTGCGTGCATTGGCCTCTGAATATGTGTTCGAGGTGCAAAAGCGGCTTGGCTACCAAACGGCTCAGGAACGCGCCCAGATGCGCGGCAACGTCGAAGTCCGCTGGCAAGAAGTGCCGCGCGTCCGCTGTTCGAGGCTGAAGTGCTTGTCGCATGTATAGGGCTAAAGGTGGACACGCTGCTAAGCTAAGCCAGCCATCTTGGAAACGCGGAGACAGATCGCGATATGCCAAAGAAGTGCGCAAGATGATTTATGACCTTATCCGCGCCAACGAGTAACTACAGAAATTAATCGACTGAACAAGGAATGAAAAGTAGAAGGCCGAGCAGGCACTTGTGCCAAAGGCAGCGAATAACTGCTCAGAGCATTTATTGACCGATGCTGTGTTTTGAATAGAGGTCCGCTTCAAGTAAGACGCAGAAGCTACAGGGAGCGCCCCCTCGATTTGCCAAACCTGTTCAAGACGTTGCGTGTGATCTGTTCGACTTGGTCGTCCTGCCGGATCAGGCCCGCGACCCATTCGCAGGTCGCAGCGGTGAATATCTCGCCCTTGCCACGCGGCCACGAGATGATCATTCCGTTGCCGCGTTTGCAGGCGTCCAAGGTTTCGGGCGTGACCTCTCCGAAGAGCACCTGCGCTTTGAACGCCGCATCCGCTGACCCGATGTAGAGCGTTTCACCCCAAATACCGTGATCGGCCTCGATATTGGTTGCGAGCCCCATTGCGAGGATGTCGATCTCCGGCACGGCACCATCCGTGCAGGTCGGAAAGGGCAACCCATCCTCGAAACGGTAGTCCAGCCCGTCAACCTCGTAGCCGAAAATCCGCGACCGCGCGCCCAGCACGTCTCCATAACCGAGCCCGGCTCCGTCAAAGGCCCAATGGTCGGAGCGGTAAATCGTAAAGCCGCCCGCACCGCCGCCAACACAGTTGCCAAGACCGGCATAGACGCCGCGCAGGGCGTTGACACCGAAGGTCAACGCGCCGGGACGATTGACTGGGTGCACCTCGAACGCACCCGAGACAAGGTGCTCTTGATCAGTCTCCATCAGAGGGTCCTGATCTGCGATGTATTTGTAGCAAACCTGAGTGCGGCCTTCGTCCTCGATCCGGGTCTGCCACAAGAAATTCCCGGCAAACCGAGCGACATGGCCCCCGGAATCGACATAGGCATCGACAGCATCGCGCATGTCCGCGCTCCAGTATTCATCGTGGCCAACGAAAACGGCACAGGCATAGCGGTTCAGAAGAGCAGGGTCGCGGTACAGATCGTGCTGTGTGACCATGTCGAATGCATATCCCTCAGCCTCGGCCCAACGGGCGAAATGACGTTCGTAGCTTGCCCAGCCCGCCGAAGCGTATTTCTTGGAATAGCCATAGGCATAGGCCCACTCCATGTAGGGATAGCGCACCATCTCGTCAGGCTTGGTCGGCTGTTCGCGCAACGCACGCGGTGCGCCCTCGGGCAGTTTGCAGAACCCCCGCGTCCATGGCCTCTGTGTGGAGACGATTGGTGAAAAAGCATCGCCATTCGGCCCTGTGATACCCTCATAGTGATTGGACCCGCCCCAGCAATTATAGGCTAGCCAGGTGCCCGTTGCACAAACCAAAACATAGGTCGGTGGCGCAGCATCTGGCGCGGTTCTGATTAGAATGACATGGTGTTCTTCAACCACATCATCGCCCTTCCGGGCGCGAAAAGTGACCAGATAACCGCCGGGTGCCCAATCATCGGGGATGGTGAAGGCATAGGACTCGGGCCAACCACAGCCTTTGACCGAGCAATCCCGCGGCGTTGGATGATGCGCCCCCGACAGGCCGTTCTTGGTCAGTAGTGGCTCATAGAGTTGCCCGTCGCGGCCGATCTCAAGCTCCCATTCCGTTGCCGTGGTGGACACGTGCAGCGCAACGCGGTCCCCGGGTGCATAGCTCATTTCTGGGGTGTAGCCCCATATTTCCAGAACCGCCTCGTCACGCGCCGGGCCGATATAGTAGTTATCAAGGATATGGCGCGCCTTTGCACGGCTACGCGGCGTGGTCGCCGGTCCGGGGTGGTCCTGTGTCATATGTCTACTCCGGCAAATACTTATCCGACCAGCTTTCGGCAGCTGCGCCATTTTCGATCATGTGCCCGATTTCCTCGTTCGTATAGCCTAGCCGTGCGAGGATTTCGCGCGTGTCCTGCCCGTATTTCGGAGCGGGTCCGGGGATCGTGATAGAGGCTTTCTCGGGCCGCACCGCATTGGGCGCGACAAGGTCGACCCACTTCCCCATCGGGTGCTGATCATGGCGCACCGCGCGGAAGGTCGCCTTTGAGATGTCGATCCTACCGTCGCTTTCGAACTGCAGGCCTGCGTCGCGCGTGTCATGGAGGGAACCAAGAGGCGTGATACCCACCGAGCCGGCGGCAAAGACGTGCATCCAGTCTGTCACCGGTTTTTGCGCAAACCGCTCGGCAAGGTCGGCTTCCAATTCGGTGTCATCCTTTCCGACGAGATCGGACAGATCAGGCACCCGTTTAAGGGCCGCTTCCCGCTCTGTCGGGGCAGCAAAGAACATCCAGCCATCGGCGGCGGCATAACAGCGATAGAACGGCCCCCAACCTCGCACCTCGCGTCCTGAAGGCTCGTCGAACGCTGGACGCCCTTCGAAATCATACATGAATTGCGCCTGGATCATTTCACCTGCAGCGGCCAGTGAGGCGCGGGCAACACCACCTTTACCGGTCACCCTTAACCGTTCCAGCGCCGCTCCGAGGGCCACGCAGGCACAATGCCCGGTCAGCGCGTCGATCGTACCGAAATGAGCGTGCTCCTCGGGTGTCTCCGGCCCGCCACCAAAGCGGGTCATCACACCTGTCGCGGCTTGCGCGAGATCGTCATAGCCAAGGTGATCCGATTTCGGCCCCCGACGCGGTCCGCCCCACGCATCAAGCTGCACCAGAATGAGACGCGGGTTGATTTCATTCAGTCGCGCTTCGCTCAGGCCCAGTGCATCACGTTGTTGATCGGTGCCGTTCATGGTTATCACATCGGCCCGCTCCACCATTCGCCAAAGCGCCTCTTGCCCCTGTTCCGAGCGCAGATCGAGCAACACGCTTTTCTTGCCTCGCTGCGCATGCAACCCGAACACCACCGCGTTCCACGGATCGACTGAAGGCTGCACGGGCTGGACCAGCGTAACCTGCGCCCCGAACCGCACCAGTGTAGACCCGATGGTCGGTCCGGCAATGACGTTTGTCAGATCCAGCACCTTCAGCCCGTCAAGCCAGAGGCCTTTGCCGTCGCCGCCCACGGGCATTCGCGGCGTCTCTGCAAGAACACCGCTCAGTGCATCCCGAAA
The DNA here is from genome assembly GCF_056541705.1 of Ruegeria sp. AG1. Taxonomy (NCBI): domain Bacteria; kingdom Pseudomonadati; phylum Pseudomonadota; class Alphaproteobacteria; order Rhodobacterales; family Roseobacteraceae; genus Ruegeria; species Ruegeria sp. AG1. The sequence goes on from NZ_JBQFYU010000008.1 coordinate 21,948, forward strand.
GTCGTCCCGCTGTGGCCCTGCGGCTTTATCCATTGCGCCTGGATCATCGGCCAGCCAAGCGACGTTGCCCATCTGCCGCATCTGCCCATGGCGGGGATCGTCAAGCGCGACCACCAGCCCCGAGGCCAACGCGTGGGGGTCGGCCAGCCATTCGGCCGTGCAGCGTTGTGCTGTCGCCGGAGCCTTGGCCGCGCCGAACAACTCTTCCCATTCATGCGAGGGACGGGTCAGGAATGCTGCTTTCATCGCATCAGCCAATCGCCTGCGATCGCCTACCCCCACCGGATAGTTGCGCAAAGCCCATTCCGCGGGCCAATCCGCCTGATCGACATAGACATCAAAATCCGGCAATTCCTTCAACAGATCGCCAAGACCGAGAACCTCCAGCACTCTTTGGGGATGGTTCACGATCGAGCAAGACACGATGTAAAACCCGCGCCCATCGGCACAGGTATAGGTGCGGTAGAACGGATCAAGAAATTCGGACAGCTCGGCAAAGCTCAGGTTGTTGGGCAGGCCTTCGCGCGCGCGCCGCTCCAACTCCAACTCACGCGGAGATTTGTAGCGCTCGGGGTAGCCCTCGATCTGTTCGCAATTGTAAACCAGCCCCTCCAGCAGGGCAGACGCAAGCGGTACTTCGATGTGGTCGCCTCCCATCCGGGGCCGCGCGGCCAACGCAAATAGGACCGACATCGCGCCGAATGCGGCACCATAGGCCGAGGCCAGTCCCAGCGGAGTAAAGGAAGGATTGATCCCCATCAACCGACGATTCAACCCCATGTCGGTGAATTGCCCAGTGCGCGCCGCGATCACCGCCTCCCAGGCTGCCAATCCGGCGAGTTCGGGATCGGTCGACGCAAATCCGGGAAGCGAAAGCGAGACGATGTCGGCGTTCACATGCCTGAGCGCCTCCGGCCCAAGCCCCAGCCGCTCCATCACGCCGGGACGGAAGTTCTCGATCACCACGTCAGCGCGGCGAACCAGATCTAGCGCCGTATTGCGTCCGTCGGCTGTCTTGAGATCAAGCGCGAGCGCACGCTTGCCACGCGATAACATGTCGAAAGCGGGGTCCTGCCACCTGGGTCCACCTGGCGGATCAATGCGGATCACCTCGGCCCCGAGATCGGCCAGCATCATCCCGACCAACGGTCCGGCCAGAAAATGCCCAAAATCAAGGACACGAATGTGGGAAAGCGGGCGGTTCTGCATGGTTACTGGATCCTGTTCCGACGGTTTACCCCTACAAATCTATGAAATTGTCTGGGCATGTTTCATATTCATCCTGCCAAAAATGAGATCAATTCTGCCAATGCATCCCATCCACGTCTCTGTTTTCCTGTGCAATGCCTTTTCCAATATGGTGCTTGCATGCCTGCTTGAACCGTTGCGGGTGGTGCGCGATCAAACCGGTGCAGATATCCGCAGGAATATCCTGACGGACGGCGACCGTACCGTAAGCAGTTCCAGCGGTCTGAGCGTTTCGCCGGAAATGTCGATGGTAGACGCGCCCAAACCCGATCTGGTCATTATCATTGGTGGCGACGCCTTTCGCGACTCCAGGGGCGTGACCCCAGCCCGCAGTCTTGGACAATTGATGCAGGGCGCAACGTTGATTGCAGCCGATACCGGTGCCTGGGTGTTGGCGCGGGGCGGGTTTCTGAACGCTCGGAATGCCACGTTGCACTGGCAGCTTCTTGAGGAATTCGCCGAGGAGTTTCACGAAGTTGAGGTCCTTCCCGATCGCCATGTGCAAGACGTCCGTTTCTGGACATGCGGCAGCGCGGCGGCGGCGTTTGATCTGATGTTACAATTCATTCGAGATAAGTTCGGCGCCTCGGTCGCATTTGATGCCGGTGCAATGTTCCTACACGATAACGCCAGACGGCACGGCGCCTCATATCCCGATCAGGCATTGTCGCAAGCGGTGTCCCCGAAGCTCAAACGTGTCGTTGTGCTCATGTCCGAAGCGCTCGAAACAACGCAGTTTATCCCCGCCCTGGCGGAACAGGCACACATATCCGAACGGTCCTTACGCCGTTTGTTCTAGGCGGAATTGCAGACGACGCCTGGGCGATACTACTTGCTGCTTCGCCTGGCCCGCGCCCGCGAGTTGCTTCGACATAGTAACCTCTCACCCGATCAAATCGCTTTGCGTTGCGGTTTTGCGAGTTCGACCACCCTGACACGTAGTCTTCGCAAAAATTTTGTATCCGATCCGCTTCAGGATCGTCGGACAAATTTGTGACCTTTCCAACTCACGCATTGGCAATACGCCCCAAAGTGTAAACAAGGCATTTTAGAACTCCGCTGAGCATGGCCGTCACCAATTGGCACGCGCAAATCCAGTCGTTGGCCAGCCCTTCCCTGATTTGCGCTTTGTCCGCATAGGGGTCATAGACGTTTTCTTTCCGGCGTCTGTGATCGCCCGAAGCGGTCATTGGAAGCGGAGAGTTCGGTTTTGTGTCCTAGAATGACCGCTCAGCGGCACTTAAATGTCGTCTGAGCAAATCACTCAAATGATTGAGTCGAGCCCGCAGCATACTAATTAACTGTAACAGTTGTTTCCGTGTCGCGACTCGGCAATTTAGCAAATCCCATTCTACGATCAGGGATCATGGGCTCCAATTTAGCTTGCCGCCTCGCAACGCCGCCTCGAATTCTGCGGATTTAGGTACTGATAACCAATTTAAGCCCTAGAGATTCAAAGCTTGCACTGGACATTGCCTTTGTGAACAGGAAAGCATCTCAATAAAGACTGTTTGCGAAAGCGGGCCTCGCTGTAGCAAATTCAAATACGGCCGGGCAAATTCAGCCTGCGATAGCAAGAAACAACATGGGGGGAACTTATGACGTATAAATCGATTGCCATTGCCGCATCCATCGGGTTGCTGGCCACAGGGGCATTCGCTGAGACCAAGGTAGGTATGATAACTACTCTGTCCGGTGGTGGTGCCGGCTTGGGGATCGATGTGCGCGACGGTTTCATGCTGGGTATCAAGCAATCCGGGCGGGATGACATCGAAGTCGTCGTCGAAGATGATCAGCGTAAACCCGACGTCGCCGTGCAGCTTGCTGACAAGATGATCCAATCCGAGAAGGTTGATATCCTGACGGGCATTATCTGGTCGAACCTCGCAATGGCGGTTGTTCCGGCGGCAACGGCCCAAGGTAAGTTCTATTTGTCGCCGAATGCCGGACCGTCTGCGTTGGCCGGTCAGGGCTGTCATGAAAACTACTTCAACGTCGCCTGGCAGAACGACAATCTGCACGAAGCAGCTGGCGCCTATGCCAACACAGCAGGACATAGCAACAGCTTCATCCTCGCCCCGAACTATCCGGCGGGTAAGGACGCTTTGACCGGGTACAAGCGGTTCTTCGAAGGCGATCTTGCCGGCGAGATTTATACCGAGCTTGGCCAAACGGATTATGCAGCCGAGATTGCGCAAATCCGTGCGTCCGGAGCAGACAGTGTCTTTTTCTTCCTTCCTGGCGGAATGGGGATTTCGTTTCTCAAGCAATATGCGGATAGCGGGGTTGATCTGCCCGTGGTGGGTCCGGCGTTTTCGTTCGATCAGGGCATCCTTCAAGCCGTCGGACCCGCAGCACTTGGGATTGTGAATACCAGCCAATGGAACAAGGATATCGACAATCCAGCAAATGTCGCGTTCGTTGAAAGCTTTGTTGCCGAATACGGACGGCTTCCGTCTCTCTACGCGAGCCAAGGCTTTGACACGGCACAGTTGATCGTTTCGGCGCTGGGATCGGCGGACGTCTCGGATCAAGACGCGTTCAGAGATGCATTGCGTGCGGCTGAATTCGACAGCACACGTGGCGACTTTGCGTTTGGTCAAAACCACCATCCAATTCAGACTATCTATGCGCGCGAAGTCATTCAGGAAGGGGATGTATTCACCAACCGGATCATTGGTGTGGCGTTGGAAAACCACTCGGACGCCTACGCGGCAGACTGTAAAATGTAATCGGAGGGCCGCCCCCAACTAAATGGCGGCGGCCCGTTTTTGCTCGAACCGTGACTTTAATCCTTATCGCCGAGCAGATTCTGAACGGAATACAGTTCGGCTTCATGCTCTTTCTCATGGCAGCAGGCCTGACGCTTATCTTCGGCGTGATGGGCCTAATAAATCTTGCACACGGATCGCTCTACATGGTCGGCGCTTTTGCGGCTGCGGCGGCCGCTGCGGCGACGGGGTCGTTCTTGGCGGCTGTTGCAGCTGCCATTGCAGCGGCGGCTATGGCCGGGGTCATCGTCGAATTGGCAGTCATTCGTCGGCTCTATGCCCGCGATCACCTCGAGCAAGTGCTTGCGACTTTTGCGCTGATACTGATTTTCTCTGAGGGTACGCGATGGATCTTCGGTTCATTCCCGCTATTTCTCGATATTCCGAGCTATCTGTCCGGTCCCGTTTTATTGCCAGGCGGCATTCAGTATCCGCTATATCGCCTCGTACTCATCCTTGTAGGGCTTTTGGTGGCGGTTGGACTGTGGCTCTTCATCTCACGGACCCGCATTGGCATTCAGATTCGTGCCGGAGAAAATGACCGCGAAATGATTGCAGCACTCGGTGTTGATATCGGCAGCTTGTACACGTTTGTTTTCGCGCTCGGAGCAGCGCTCGCCGGATTAGCGGGAGCACTTGTAGGTGCCATCCAATCGGTCCAGATCGGAATGGGTGAGCCGATCCTGATCCTTGCTTTCGTCGTCATAGTGATCGGGGGCATCGGGTCCATTCGCGGGGCGCTTATCGGCAGTTTGCTGGTTGGATTGACCGATACCCTGGGCGGCATCTTCCTGCCGGAACTGTTCAAACTGTTCGTGGCGCCAGATGTTGCAACGTCGACTGGTTCGGCATTGGCATCAATGTCGATTTACGTTCTTATGGCTGGCGTGCTGATCTGGAGACCGACCGGGCTGTTCGGGGCACGCGCATGATCCCAGAAAAAGCACTAAACGTCATTCTCATGAGCCTGCTTCTTTGTGTGCCGCTTTGGGCTTGGGTCTCGGACGAACCCTTCACAATTACGTTGGCGACCCGCGCGGTCATCTTCGCTCTGGCCGCGGTTGGCCTCAATATCGCGCTTGGGCTTGGAGGGCTCGTGAGCCTCGGGCACGCGGTCTTCTTTGGGATTGGCGGCTATGCGATGGGTATTCTGGCGTTTCACGCGCAGACGTATTCGCCATTGATGGAATGGCCGTTCACGATTTCTGGCACCAAGCTCATGCCTGTGATCTGGTTGGTGGCAATACTGTTTTCAGGTGCTACCGCCTTTGTAATCGGGCTTCTGTCGCTTCGAACTTCCGGCGTATATTTCATCATGATCACGCTGGCTTTCGGGCAAATGTTTTTTTTCTTTGCAATCAGCTGGCCCGCTTATGGCGGAGAAGACGGCCTTTCCATCTACATTCGAAATTCGTTCCCGGGGATGAACACGCTTGATCCCATTCAGTTCTTTGGGATCTGTTTTTCAATTCTGAGCCTAATTCTTTGGCTAAATGTGCGGCTCGTAAAATCGCCCTTTGGGCTTGCGTTAAACGCGGCGCGGCAAAGTCCCGAGCGGGTAGAGGCGGTCGGACTTGATCCGTTTCGGCTGAGACTGATCGCGTTGGTGATTTCCGGTATGATCTGTGGGCTGGCAGGGGCGCTTTTTGCCGATCTTAATCGCTTCGTCAGTCCCACGATGTTCAGCTGGCAGATGTCAGGTGAACTGATCGTTTTCATAATCCTCGGAGGGCTGGGCCGGACGTTCGGACCGGTCGCAGGCGCGACTCTGTTCGTCGTACTCGAACACGCGCTTGGAGGCATTAGCGAATATTTCCTATTCTTTCTTGGATTACTTTTGTTGGCGGTCGTCCTTTTCGCCCGCGGCGGCCTTTACGGCGTCCTCACGGGAAGGTCTGACCGATGATGCGGCCCGTTTTGCAAGTTGAAGGTCTTACTCGACACTTTGGCGCCCTGATTGCAAATGACGACGTGACATTGGACCTGAGGCCCCGCGAAGTTCACGCCGTGATCGGCCCGAACGGGGCAGGTAAATCAACACTTATCGCTCAGATCTGCGGCGGCCTGAAGTCTGACGCAGGCTCGGTTCGCCTTCTGGGCCAGGATATCACCCACGAGACCACGAAAAACCGTGCAAGGCTCGGGCTCGGACGCACCTTCCAGATTTCCGCTCTAGCGTTAGAGGACACTGTCTTGCAAAATGCGATGCTGGGCGCACTTGGGGCCAAAGGCCGACCCTGGCAATTCTTCCTACCCGTTCTTGGCGACAAAAACCTGCGCGATCATGCAGAGAATGCACTGCGTCGCGTGGGCTTGATGGACTTTGCAGACAAGCGAACAGGCGAACTCAGCCATGGTCAGCGCCGCCAACTGGAAGTCGCAGTTGCGCTGACCCTAGAACCAAAGGTGTTCATACTGGACGAGCCAATGGCCGGTTTAAGCGCGGAAGGCACGCAGCTGCTCACGAACCTGCTGAGCGACTTGCGAAATCAGGCCCCGATCCTGCTTGTGGAACACGACATGGATGTCGTCTTCAAATTGGCTGACCGAATAACGGTTCTTGATTACGGGCGTGTGATTGCCTCCGGATCAGTCGAAGATATTCGCAAAAATCCAATAGTTCAGCGCGCCTATCTTGGAGAGAACCCATGAGCCTTCTTTCCATCTCCGGCCTTGTCGCAAGCTATGGCAAAAGCCAAGCCCTCTTTGGCGTTGATCTGACGATCGAAGCGGGCCAAGTCGTCGCCCTTATGGGGCGCAATGGTATGGGCAAGACGACCACCGTTCGCGCTATTTGCAGAATGATCGGAAGCAAAGGCTCGATGGTGTTTGCCGGCACCGACATTCTTAGACTGTCGAGCCACCAAGTGGCAAGGTTGGGCATCGGCCTTGTCCCAGAAGGCCGCCGCGCATTTCGCGATCTAACGGTGCGTGAGAATCTCGCAGCTGTGTCCCGGCCTGGCCATTGGGATATAGACAAGGTCGTTGCGCTTTTCCCGCGTCTCAGCGAACGCGCCGATCAGCTTGCGGGCTCTTTGTCAGGCGGGGAGCAGCAAATGCTGGTCATCGGGCGCGCTTTAGTCACCAATCCACGCTTACTCATATTGGATGAGGCTACGGAAGGGCTTGCGCCAAATATCAGGCGAGAAATTTGGGTGACTGTTGAGCAACTGAAACGGGAAACTGGTCTTTCAATTCTGGTAGTTGACAAATCGCTTAGCGAATTGCGAGCGGTCTGTGATCACGCGACAATCCTTGAGCGTGGCAGATCGGTCTGGTCAGGCGCAATGGGCGATCTGGATAGTGAAATCAGCCAGCGGCATCTCGGTGTGTAGTTGGTACAAATGAACAAGCTTTGACAGCTGCCACGCAGCCACCAAATCGTTTTTGATGTTTGACGCAATATCAGAATAGCTGTCGAGACGCGAACCGCATTACTTTCGTCTGGATGGGACGGCTGTTTCGTCCGCAAAGTAGATATTCAAGCAAATTGTAACGAACGTCCGCTATGCAGGACAAAGAGATCTTTTTTCTCCTGCGGCGATTTTTACAGATTTAGCTGTGAACGAAATGCACGCTCGCAAAGTGACGGCGCCAGTCAGCCACTTCGGCGGCGATATCGTCGCCCTTCAATCCGCGCGAAATCAGAGAAGCCAGTCTGTCAGCGTGATCAGACGTCATGCCCCATCTCACCAACTCGGGCGTACCTATGCGCAGACCATTCATGTCACCTTCGATTTCCGTCTCAGGTAGACCAATACCGCACGCCAAGAACCCAGCTTTGCGCAGGGTCTTGGATGCAGCCTGTCCACCGCCAAAGCTTTCTGCCAGAACAGCGAACTGGTGAGAGGCGGTGAAGCCCGCGTGTCCGGCAAAAACAGGAACACCTTGCGCATCGAGGCTCTGGGCCATTGCGCGGGACATTGCGATCATCTCGGCAGCGTAGTCCTGTCCATAGTCGCGCCAATCAAGCATCGTCACAGCGAGAGCAGCTGACTTCGCAGCATCAAAGTTTGCCGTCATGCCTGGGAATGCAATTGCATCCAAAGCCTTTGCGATCTCCGCATCGTTTGTGACAATCAGCCCCCCAGCAGGACCGCCGAGGCTTTTGTACGTACTCATTGTCATGAAGTGTGCGCCCTCGGCCAAGGGGTTGCGCCAGGCTCTTCCCGCGATAATCCCGCATTGGTGCGCGGCGTCGAACATCAACTTGGCACCGATTTCATCTGCAATGGCCCGTACTTCTTTGACTGGGTGTTCAAAAAGGTTGAGACTTCCGCCGATCGTGATCAACTTGGGACGCTCACTTCGCACAAGCGCGCGCAGCTGGTCGAGATCGACGGTGTAGCCATCGGCATCGGTTGGCGCATCTATTGTATGCAAACCAAACAACCCGGCGCATCCCGCGATGTGATGCGTTACGTGCCCACCGATCGATGCCGGCGGCGCAATGATTGTATCGCCGGCTTGGCAGGTGGCCATGAAGCCATAGAGGTTCGCAATCGCGCCAGAAGGCACGCGGATTTCTGCGAACTTTGCGTCGAAAACTTCCGCGCAAAGCTCGGCGGAGATGACCTCGATCTCTTCGATGGCTTCAAGGCCCATCTCATATTTTTCGCCCGGATATCCAAGCGACGGGCGCGAGCCAATTCCAGAAGACAGCAAGGCTTCAGCTCTCGGGTTCATTACATTGGTTGCAGGATTTAGGTTGAAGCATTCTTGCTCGTGGATTTCCCGATTTCGGGTGGCTAAATGCTCAATCCGATCCAGCAGAGCGTTGGATGAGGTGCGAGACGTTTCGGTTGCGATCTTCTGGACTAGTGCTTCGCTGTCGGCCGGCACCCAGTTTCTCATTTCTATGGTCATCGCAATTCCCTCCTTGGCTGCACACAGATTGGACAGATCGGAATGACAACGCAAACCAGTTTTGTTATTTCTGGGCATAGAAAAACTAAGGCTGAGATCTATGGCTGTCGCTCCACGTCGCCCCAAAGGGCCACCGCTCAATGCTCTGCGTGCCTTCGAAGCTGCGGCGAGGCTAGGAAGTTTCGTTTCCGCGGCCGAGGAGTTGGGCGTCACGGCCGGCGCGGTATCACAACATGTAAAAGCCTTAGAAGGCTGGGCCGGAACTACCTTGTTTGAAAGAGGTGCTCACGGTGTTTCGCTATCCTCCTCTGCTCGCAAGCTAGCGGAAGAGTTCACAAATGCCTTTGATCTTCTCGCCGCGGCGACGCAAAGTTTGCGAAACCTTGCACCCAACCCTGAGATACACATTGCCGCTTTGCCCTCAATTGCGCAGCTATGGTTACCGGCGCGATTGGGTAAGCTGCGTGAGAAGCGTCCCGACCTGAATGTCTCGGTGACAGCGATGGAGAGGCCTCCCAGCCTATCGAGAGAACTATTTGATCTGTCGGTTTTCTTTTCCGTCCCGGCTGAAACACCGGATCAGATCGTGCTTGCGGAAGACGAAATCCTTCCCGTTTGTTCAGCAAAGATAGCAAATGGGCTTGATCTAGAGACCGCGCAGTTGCTGCACGACCAGACGTGGCAAGAAGACTGGTCCATGTGGTCAGAGGCGACAGGTGTTTCAGTTGGTGATCCCCAAAGGGGGCCGAGGTATTCGCTATACGCCCTTGCCGTAGAAGAAGCGAAATCCGGTGCGGGTGTACTTATGGGACACAGTTGCCTGGTTGAGCAGGCGCTTCAGTCTGGACAACTCAAAAAAGTTTCATCGGAAAGTATCGGAACAGGTCGGGTGTTGGCCCTCGAGCTTCAACATAGATCGAGACGCCATCCTGCGATTGATGAGGTCGTTAGTCTAATTCGAGAGGAAGGACCGTACTTCAACGGATAAGAACTGCTGAGATGGCGATTCTTTCTGCTTTAGGCGCGGCGCAGTCAATCGCTCTACTTGGCGTGAACGGCTGCAACGCAGACAGTAACGTTTTTGCATGCGGCAGGGGGAAAAGCTTTTCCTGCGGGTATCAGATTTCTAGGTTTTACGTTTCTGCGACTTCGCTAGCTTCGCATGGATTGGCGTCAGTCTCTGTTTGCCGACTTTACCGATCACCTATTGAGGTAACCCTGCCTTTGACCACCCTTCACGCCAGTTGTTTGCGGAGGCGGGAACAGTGAAGATTGGTATCTGGGTTTCCTTTGAAGCGGCAGTCAAGCCCGGGCGCAAAATCTGCAAGTCTTTAACCGCTTTGCGAGCGGCTTCGTCATCAGTCAGGTGCCCCAGAGAAGCGATCAGCATGAGATGACTCATGACGAAGCTGGATCGCACTGACAAAGCATCCCGACAAGCTCCAGCCGCTTCTTCATATCGCTCAAGCTGAAAGAGTGCGCTTGCTTGAGCAAGGTAGGCCGCGTGGCGCAACGGATCATGTGGGCTAAGGTCGACAGACTGAACCGCGTGTTTCAGAGCGTCCTCCGGCCGATCAAGCAGGCAAAGGTTAATGGATGCTAGCATGTGAACTGTCGCAGCGTTTGGATTTTGCTTGAGCGCTTGTTTGAAAACGTCCCGTGCACGCGGCAGGTCTCGCGCGAGCATTGAGATAGAATGCGCCGCATACGCCATTGCGATCCCGTCTGCACGATCGCTCATAAGGACCCGTTCAGCGGCCTTGACAGCTTCCTTTGGTCCCTCACCAATAGGTTCAAGCCCTTGAACCATTCGTTGAATATGCAACCAAGCCAAAAGCCCGGATGCGGACGTATAGTCTGGATCACGATCCAGTGCGAGTGTTGTTAGTTGTATAGCCTTGCGGTTGTCTTCGTCCGTCAAAAGATGGAAGTGCGATTGCGCCTGAAGGTACAGTTCGTAAGCTTCCAAATTGTCCGTTGGTTTCGCTCGTGCTCGGTTTGTTTCAGCGTGCCTCAGTGATGGCTCAATCGCTGTCACGACCTCAACGGTGACTTTGTCTTGAAGGTCAAAAATATCATCAAGCACGCCGTCAAATCGATCTGCCCAAAGATGGCTGCCGTTTTCTGCATCAATCAGCTGCCCTGTAATGCGGACGCGCTGACCTGCACGTCTGACCGAGCCCTCCAGAACATACCGCACCCCAAGAGTGCGCCCAACTTCGCGTATATCTGTGCTTCTACCTTTGAACGTGAATGACGAGTTTCGGGCCAACACCATCAGCCAGCGGAAACGAGACAGCTCTGTGATAATGTCCTCGGTAATGCCGTCTGCAAAAAACTCCTGTTCGGGGTCACCGGACATATTGTCGAACGGAAGCACGGCAATCCCGGGTCTGACATCTGTTGTTGTGGAAAGATTGGCCGAAGTGCCTTTGGGCCAGTGCCAAACACCAATTCGGCGTGTGATGTTCTTCAATTCTGTTTGCTCGCCGCCTTCGAAGTGAGATGCATCACCACGGTCCAAACTGTTGTGCGAGGTGTCCGACATCAAAACCTGATCCGGCTCGGCCAGTGCTTCGAGACGGGAGGCGACATTTATTCCGTCACCAAAAATGTCATCACCGTCCGTGACGACCTCGCCGGTATGAATGCCAATTCGAAGTTTGATACCGTCCGGTTTCTGAGCTGACTGTATTGCGATCGCGCAATCTGCGGCATCTGATGTGGATTTGAACTCGGCAATCCAACCATCGCCCATGCTTTTGATCAGCGTTCCATCATGGTCTTCCAGCAGACACTGAAGCGTTTCTTCACGGAATGATCTGAGCGCTGCAATCGTACCTTCCCGGTCGCGATCCATCAGTGCAGAGTAGCCAACGATATCAGCTGCAAGCACTGTGGTAAGCCTTCTGTCCATTCGTTAACCCCCGTTTCTAGGAACTTAACGCGACACTCAGGTTCTGTCAGCCCGACAAGGTCACCTTCGGGCTCACGATGGACTTTCTCCGCTACTGTTCGAAAAGAGTCCTAAGCTGCTGTTGATCACACTTCGATCTTACGATCTTGCAGCTCGTTGCGAAACGGAAGAAGTTGCCGTGCGCTCAATGTTTGCTGAGGACCGGTCATAGCCTAGTGCGGACATGCCCAACCTGAAAGCCCCAATGAACAGCGTGCGGTACTTTGTGCCCCCAATCGGGCGCATCCGCAGGAAGTCGGTTTACTCGGCAACCGCCGCGACTTCCTTGCGCTCTGAGAATTGAAGCAAGGCCAGAAGCGGTGTAGCCAAGATGCCTAGACCGACAACGGCCAGCGCAAACATCGCCAAAAAGACCATGAAGGACAGGCCAAGGCTCGCCACGACACAGGCCACAAGAAAGAGGCCGACACCAGCAGCAGCAGAGGTCACCTTGTCCAGATACGTTTTCATGTCTCAATCTCCAGTTTCATTTATTGTGTTGATGAAACTGATATGTGGTTCTGGCTTTACGTCCGCCTGTGTCAAAACTTACAAATTTGCAAACTTCAGCGTCACCGTCAGCCCGTGAGGATCGGTTTGTGACAAGATAAGTTCTGCACCATGGCGATCTGCAACCGCACGGACGAGGGCTAGGCCTAAACCCGTACCCTCGCTCTGCCGTGTTGCGTCAAGACGGACCATGGGCTTGATGATCTCGGCATATTTCTCTTGCGCCACACCGGGGCCATTGTCAGCGACACTGATGGTGCGACCACGTGCTGCCAGATTGATCTGATCCCCTCCATAGCGCATCGCATTCTGTATGAGGTTTGCAACTGCCTGAACAAGCATCTGACGATCTGCGAAAACCGTTGCAGCGTCACTTGCATCAAATTGCAGCACTTTGCCTGCGTCCTCAACCACTGGGCCAAAGGTCACCGATAGATCGGTCATCAAGTCCGCCAAATCAACCGTTTCGAAACCATCTGTGCCTTGGGCGGCCTCAATCCGAGCGACCCGCATGATCGTATCGAAAATGCCGGACAAACGCTCTGCTTCTTCCAGGGCTGCACCGCGTTCATCTCCTTCGGGCAAGCTTTCAAGTCGAGACCGCAGGCGGGCCAGTGGGGTACGCAGGTCATGCGCCAAATTCGCGCTGAGATGGCGGGTCTGGGCGACCAGCCGTTCCAACTCGGCGGCAGTTAAATCCACCTGACGTGCCATGTCGTCGAGGTCATCCTTGTTCCGCGTGATCTCCGTGCGCGCGCTGAGGTCGCCAGAGGCCAACGCCGAAAGCGTGCTGTTGATCCGCTTGAGACGTCGCTGGGCGACGATACCGGTGGCAAACCCTACCACCAATGTCAGAACAATCATTGTCAACATCGTGGTCCAGAGAACACCGCCTAAGAGTTCAAACGCATCCTCCGCGTCATCAAGCGGAACAGCCGCCATGACCGGGGCGCCTTGACTGTCAGTATCTACAAGAACGCGCCAAGCTTCGGATTCCCGAAAATCATCGGACAGCTCCACCGTCCCCCCGCCGCGCGCAACCACACGCTTAAAAGCAATTGGCAGGTCTTCGAGATCATCTGGGTGACGCAAGATGACGCCAAACCGGTCCCCGCGCGCACCCTCAAGGGCTGAGGCCTTTGCCAGCGCATCCAGCGTCGTATCGATACGACGTTCGAACACATCTGAGCCTACCGTAATCGTGACGTAGGCAGCGGTAGCCATGCAAAGCGCGAAGATGGCTGACAATATCAACGCCAGCCGCAAGGTCGAGGAGCGGCGAAGCCAGGTCAGATTACCGGCCAAAGACATAGCCTTCCCCACGCCGGGTTCGGATCAGCGGTGTATCAAACGGCTTGTCAATTTTGGTGCGTAGCCGGCTGATATGGGTCTCCACGACACTTGTGGTGGGGTCAAAACTCATATCCCAGACCTGTTCCAGCAGCATCGTACGTGTCACCAATCGTCCCGGTCTTCGCATCAAGTATTCCAGAAGTTTGAATTCCTTGGCCAATAGCTCAATCTGTAGCTCCTGGCGTTTGCAGGTTCTCGCCAGAAGATCGAGGCTCAGATCCCCGTGGCGCAAGACGGTGGCTTCTTCCTGCCTCGCCTCCATGCCTTCGCGGCGGCGGCCCAAAGCGCCCACACGGGCAGAGAGTTCGGCAAAGGCGAAAGGTTTCGTCAGATAGTCGTCACCGCCAGCATCAAAGCCTTCGACTCGGGCGTCAACCTCACCCAAAGCCGTTAGAAAAAGCGCGGGGGTGGTATTCTTCGAGGCCCGCAAGGATTTCAGAACCGCCAAACCATCGAGGCCTGGGACCATGCGATCCAGAATTAGAAGATCGTACTCCTGAGCCATGGCCGCCATCAAAGCGTCTTTGCCATCCTCGAAATGGTCGATGACGTGACCTTCTTCGCGCAGGCCGTTGGTGACCCAAGACCCAAGTTGGCTGTCATCTTCCAGAAACAAAATTCGCATGTGAACCCTTACCGTCACGCATTCAGAGGCCACTCTAGTGAGCGACCTCCGAATTGGCCAATCATTCGCAGCTTGGCCGCGACCTATGTCTCATCTTCGTCGTTGTCGTCATCGTCGTCTTCATCGTCAGCCTCAACCTCAATCACTGCACCTGTGTCGGCGGCTATCTCGACTTCGAACTCTTGACCGTTAGCATCCAGGATTTCGACCTCATAGATCTTCATCCCATCTTCGTTTTCCAGTTCCGCTTCCTGGACCTCACCGGACACTTCCTGAAGCGCGATTTCAATGGCCTGTTGCAAAGTGAGTCCCGTCGCCTCTGCGGTGCTTTGTGCCGAAACCGAACCGACGACAGCTCCTGTAAGAATCAGACCTGCCAGTGCGCCGAGCGCTGCGTTTTTCTTGTCCATGTTTTCTCTCCATCGTTTTGTTGCTTGAAGGCTTTATTGCCTCCCGATGAGAACAACATGGGAGCCGCGCTTTGCTGGAAGATGCGGCGAAGTTTACAAATTTGTAAGCTGATCATCCCCCGCATGCCTATCCAACGTTTGGTGGATATCTAGTTGGCGCGCCACATACTTGTTTTCCAATCCTATGTTCGCGCGAATTTTTTGGGTTGCAGCGAACGTCTGAAAAACAGGCTGCGACTGAAGAAGTGTACCCAGGCGCTTCAGGTCGGCTCTGGGCCGTCCGCTAAAATTTGCAAAGGCAGCTTTCTGCGTATCGCTGCAATTGGGGCATCGCGCAGCATCGGTCAGAGTGGGCTCTGAGCGGTCATTCAGTGAAATCTGCTCAACGTCTATTTTTAGGACATTTCTGCCATTCACGAAAAAGCACCGCGGATTTGAGGCTTGGACGACTACGTTTAGGCCAGTGAGTAGCTTCGCCGACAAGTCTGACTTGTTTTCAACAAACTACTCGCGCAACATCTATGAACGTCCGGAACCAATTGGGAGGTTGGCATGGCGGAGCTACGCGAAATTGGTAAGACAGGGATACGGGTTCCTCGCATCGGGTTTGGATCGACAGGGTTGGGAAGTATTCCGGAAATCTATGGGTATGAAGTTGAGGAAGACCGCGCGATTGATACAATTCGGGCAATTCTTTCGCAGCCAAATGCGTTCCTGGACACATCCCGTTGCTATGCCATGGGGCGAAGTGAAGAGCGCATAGGAAAAGTCATTCGTGAGCTTGGCGGTTGGCCGGAAGGGCGGGTGCTTTCCACCAAAGTCGACCGGGATATGGAAACCGGTGCCTTTGATTCTTCTCAGGCACGTAGGTCATTCGAGGAAAGTCTTTCGGCCCTAAGCGTCGACAGCGTGGACATACTCCACGTGCATGATGTCGAATATGCAAATGATCTATCCGAGGTAAAAGGACCAGGTGGCGCGATTGAAGAGTTGTTCCGTATCAAGGAGGAAGGTCTGGCAAAGGCGGTCGGAATCGCAGCGGGACGTATCGACTTGATTATGCCAATTTTAGAGGGTTGGGATTTTGACGTGGTCCTGACACACAACCGGTATACGCTGGTAAACGACAACGCGGCACCTCTGATAGAACTCGCGAAATCGCGAGGCGTTTCGATATTGAACGCAGCACCTTATTCCGGAGGTGCACTTGCCCGAGGAAGCGCGATCCATCGCTTTTTTGTCTATCGTCCTGCAGATGATGAAGTACTTGCGCCAATACGTGCTGTTGAAGAGGTATGCGGGCACTACGATGTCCCAGTCGGGGCGGTCGCGTTGCAACACTCTTTGAAAAATGACGACATCATTTCGACCGTTTGCGGAGTGACATGGCCTCAGCATGTTCAACAGGCGATGGAATGGGCAGAGTGGTCCATCCCTGATGGTGTTTGGGAAGAACTAGCCCAGCTCGGGATATCTTCGGAGGACCCAGAGGCATAAAGTGAAACCCCAGAGGGGCAGTATAGCAAACAATGCGGAAGATCATTCGAGACTTGATAAGGTGCTTAGAACAGATTTTCGAAAAGGAAACGGTGTCCTCAGTACCTGCCAGTCTCGGCAAGGCCAAAAATTAAAGGGATCAATATGATTGCATTACTATTTGCGTTGTTCACATGCGCCCTTGGGCTCGCTTACTATAAACTCGTCCGACTTTCATACGCCCTCTTCGTAGTTACGCTTTTGGCGAGCGTTTATTGGCTTAAATTTCATGCAACAACGCCGCTTTCAATCCAACTGTGAGATCGTTCCATGTCACCTGAATTTGCCCGAAATATGAACGCGCTTGGTGCCCTGGCTGTCTGCCTCGTGTTGGTTCTTGCATTCTATTTTCAACTTGTTCTCTACGAACTACCTTGTCCGCTGTGTCTATTGCAGCGTGTCGGTTTCGTGGCCGTGGGGTTTGGGCTCGGGCTGAATCTCTTGTGGGGCACGCGTGCAAGAAACTACGGAATCGTCCTTGTGGCAGCAATATTTGGCATCAGCGTTTCGATCCGCCAAATCCTACTACACATAGTGCCCGGCACCGGGCACTATGGGTCTCCGGTTCTCGGTCTGCATTTTTACACTTGGGCCGGCATAGCCTTCGGATTGATAATACTCGGGACCGCGGTGATGCTTGTCTTTGAAAAGCAATATGATCTAGCCGCGGACGTTAGGGCATCGGAACGGTTCGGTGGAAGCAAGTTGGCCAAAACCGCGTTCATGTTGATCTTAGTTTTGGCAGTTGCCAACGCAGGCTCAGCTCTACTGGAGTGTGGACCAGGTATTTGCGACGATCCGCCAACAGACTACAAATTTTTGGAGAAGCTTGAGTAAGCAAGGGAAACTTAGGTCGAGGTGCGAGCTTGTGCGTAGTTTTTATGGTATTTCGCCGCCCAAAACCAAAGAAGATATTTAGAGGCGATCTCTCGCTTTATTTTGATCGCAAGCAGTTACCAACAAGGAAATTTAAAACTAGTAGTCAACTAAATGGTCACGGTTAAGGCAGGTGACCGCTTTGGCCTCAGAGTAGTACTTTGCAGCAATCCACGTGCGTTTCTGCTATAGCGTTTAACCAAGGTTCAGTAACATGACACCTCGTGCTAAGCCTCGGTCGATATCAAATTTAGCGTGGCATGTAGGATGGAGTATTTTCTCTATAACTAGAAAATTATTAAATACGTATCAGGAGTTTGCAGGCTTGGTGATACTGCCTTCGTCTCCGCCATAACCTCGAATTCTGGCGCCTTTCGAATAGATTGCTACGCCAGTTCGGCCAGTGCCGTGTCGATCCTGGACAGCATCGGGGATTGGCCCGCTGTTTCAACGATGACGCGGGCTTTGCTCAAGTGTTGCACGGCCAATTGCTTCTTTTTGCGCGCTTTGTAGAGCAACCCAAGGATCATGTCGCAGCGGGCGATATAATGCCCTTTGTCGTCGAATTGGGGGTTGCTGCGCACCTCGTCCAGCATCGCAACCAGTTTCTTTTCGCCAAAGAACAGCACCCAAAGGATCGAGCGGAAGTTCCGGAGAAAGACGCCAGCTGACGCACCACCCTCACCGGTTAGGATGGCAAGGTACATTTCGCATAGGAACAGACGCGCCCAATCGGCTGACACTTTGGTGCCTTCGTCCGTGCGCTTTTGAACAGCTCGTTCGATCTGCCGAAGCCCGTCGGCGATGCGTCCCTTCAGAGCATAGGCAACCCCCAGCATCGTTGCCGGGCCCATGGTGAACAGGGTCCAGCCGTGTTCATTGCAATTCTCGATATGGGCCTCGATGATCTCGATCGCGCCGGGTGTTTCGGTGGGCACCATAGCTGATACGCGGGCGGCCTCGGCGATGGCGCGCTCGAACTCGACTTTTGAAGCCTTATGCGCCTCTTCCGCGATGGCCAGCGCTTTTTCGTGGTCGTCTGCAACCATCGCAATCAGGGCTTTCATCGCCGTGCCATAGCCCAAAGCCCTAGGGTCGTTGGTCTTTTTGCCCAGCGCAATCATCTTGTCTGCGGTGGCGTGTGCCCGCGCCACCCGACCGCGAGTCAGTTCGTTCCAACCGATGGTGGCGAGGTAGAAGTTCTGGATATAGGCGTCGTCGATCTTTTCCAGCTCGGCCTCGATCACGCGCGCTTTGGCTTCGAACTCGGCGTTTGAAATCGGCGAGAAATAGATCGACACCGAAAGCTCATTCACCATGGCATAGGCCCGTGAGGCCGGATCGCCCAGACGTTCGGCCATGGCTGTCAGATCCTGTTGCACCCAGTGCGCCTCACGGTATTTGCCATTACAGACAAGACAGGACACGTAGTGGTGTAAGAACAGAGCGTGATGAGAGCTGTCGCCCACCTGTTCAAGGATGGGGCGCACGGACCCAGCAAGGTCAATGATCGTTTTGACCCTAAGCGAGATGTTCGAACACAGCGCAAAGCTGGCCAGAAACTCAGCGAACTCGGTCTTTGAAGCGCAGTCCGGGTCGCTTTCGTATAGAGCATAGGCCGCCGTGTAGTAATTGTTGGCCTCATCCAGCGAATAGACGCCCAGAGACTTGTCCCCAGCCATCGCCGTGTACCGGAACGCTTTGTCGGTCTGGTCTGTCTGGCTGAAATGGTAGGCCAGCATTTCGGCCACTTCCTGCAGGCGGTTTGCGTTGCGCAGAACCAGACACTCGGCCACCTCAAGATGCAGGCCTGCGCGGCGAGTGGCGACAAGGCTCTGATACACAGCATCGCGCAGTAGGACATGCTTGAAAACGTAGTCCGAGGAGTTCTCGTCGCGATACAACACGTCCTGAGCTTGCAGTCGCTGCAGGGCGTCACCGGTTTCAGCAGGGTCTTTGGCCAGTTGTGAGAGCAGACCCGGATCAAACCGCCGCCCAATGACGGCGGCGGCTTGCAGCAGGTCTCGATCTTCGGTCGACAGACGATCAACGCGGGCGGTCAGCAGGTTAAGCATGCTGGCCGGCAGATCGGCCTGCGCCATGTCGATATCCAGATGCGCTTCGGCAGCGTCGACCCGCAGACTGCCTTGTTCCAGCAGATAGGTTAGGATTTCTTCGCCAAACAGCGGATTGCCACCGGCACGTTCGGCCAGTTGCCTGTCCAGCCCCACAGGCAGAGTGGTTACGCCCAGCCGGTTGCGCGCCAGGTTGGCGAAATCCTCGGTCACCAGTGGTTTCAGTGCGATAGTCCGAACCTTGTCGTCGTCGCGCCACGCAGGTGTGTATTCCGGGCGGTGCGTCTGGATCAGCAACAGGTTAGTCAGGTCCGACCGGTTGACAATGCCCTGCAGCAACTCTTCCGAAGCGCTGTCGATCCAGTGGCTGTCTTCGATGAACAGGATCACGGGTTGTTTGGCGCATCGTGCTTTCAGCAGTTCAGGCAGTAATTCACGGGTGCGTAGGCCAATGAGAACGCCGTCAAGCCCGTCCAATGCGTCTGGAGGGGGCGTTAGACCCAGCAGGTTCATCAGCAGACCTAGGTTCTGATGAGAAAAGCACTCCCAAGCCTTCAGGCCGGTCTCAATCTTGTAGGCGATGCGGGTCGGGTTGTCCTGATCCTTGATGCGGAATCCGGTTCGGACAATCTCGATGATTGGTAGGAAGGGAACCTGCTGCCGATCCGCAAAACAATAGCCAGTCAGGACGTCAATCTGATCGCGGGGCAGGCGGTTTAGGAATTCGAACACAAGCCGGGTTTTTCCCAAGCCCGGTTCGGCCACCAGATCCACCACCGAAACGCCGTTGCGGGCCCGAGCCAGTGAATCGGCCAATTGAGTCAGTTCGCTGTCGCGCCCCACATAGGTGCTTAGACCACGCGCTACCGAGGCATCAAATCGCGAGGCATCGGCCCGTACGGATTGTAGTTGCCACAGTTTCTGAGGGGCAGCGAGACCTTTGAGCTGATGTTCCCCATCAAAGCGCAGCTCAGTTACCCATTCGACAAGGCTGCGGGTCTTGTCGCAGATCAGCGTACCACCCGATGGGGCCAGGTTTTCGATCCGCGACGCCATGTTGACCGTGCTGCCCACCGCTGTTGCCGGGCCGTCTGCGCCCTGTACGGCAGCCATCAGAACGGTGCCGGAACTGATGCCGACCCGCATCTGAGGGCGCACACCAAAGCGGGCCTCGATCTTTTGGGCGGATGCGCGGAAAGCGTGATGAATGGCGTCGGCGGCGCGGCAGGCCCGTTCGGCCGGGTCCTCTAGTGCCTCAGGGATGCCGAACAGCGCCATGATACTGTCCCCGGCAAAGTCGCGGACCGTACCACCATGTTTTGTTACCGCGCCCGAGAGTGTGTCGTAGACCAGACGCACAAACTCCAAAGCTTGTTCTTCGTCCAGTTTCGAGACGATCGACGTATAGCCAACCATATCCGCAAACAGGACCGAGACCTGGCGCCGCTGCCCCAGATCGCCCTGTTGTTGTGAAGATATGACCCCGCCGTCCTGCATTACCACCGGAGTGATACAGCAGCAAAGCACTCGCCGCCAGCCGTTGCGGACATGTTGGTGTGATTGGCCTGTGAAATGTACGCGAAAATGTCACGCAGAGACGCGCGGATGCCCGCAGCCCTGTGACCAGACTGCGGGGCGTGGAATTACTTGAACACGTCCACCAGATCCGAGACGCTGACGCCTTCCTTGATCTCTTTTAAGCGGGCAAAGATCAGAGCGATGGTGATGCTGAGCCAACCATAGGCAATCGCGTTGAGTGCGGCCTCGAAGAAGGCCCATGGACCCAAAGATGCTGTTGGATCAGCAATTCCGGAGAACCCGAACGCAGCTGCGAAAACAAATGTTACTACCATGACGACCAGCACAATACATAGACCCATCAGGATCAGCGCGCCGATGATGGGCCAACGGTAGTTCTTGGTCAGAGTCGCGCTGCGTCCCATCGCGCCGAACCCGGCCCTGTCGATCACAATGGCCGGTACGATGACGGAAAATACGGCGTAGATCCAGATACCCGGCACGACCAGAAAAACAAGGCCGACAAAATACAAGATCGTCGTTGCGATCGACAGAACTGCAATGGCGGGCAGGTTGACGACAGCCGCCGAGAAATAGCTGCCAATACGCGCCGCACGCCCCAGTTTTGCGTCATAGGCGAACTGTATGATCACAGCCGTGGTAACGGCATATGCGAGCAATGTGATCAGAGCCGACACGATCACGCCAGAATAGAAGGCGGTATTGTCGAAACCGGCGGTGCCAATGTCATCGAAAGACTGCACCACCGTATAGTTGTTCACAATGACCTCGATCAGGGCCGGAATGAATCCAAGCAGAAGCACAAGGTGGATCTTTTTGAAAAAGATCGAAAACGTCTCACCGACAATGGCTCCGACGCCTAGGGGCATGTGAGCCTCGGGGTATTCGGGATTGGCTGTATCTGTCATTTTTTGTTCCAAACCATTCTAATGTTCTGTCTCTGATAGAGCCTTGAGAACGGGTTCATCCTCAAGACGAGTTTCGTTTTTCTGCTTCTCGCTTGGGTAAATCTGCAACAGGCGTGGTTAGCCTTGCTTGTCTGCCTCGGCGTGGAATTTATCGGCGCGTTTGTCGCCGAACAACTGGCGCTGCTCCAGAAAGGCGCGTTGTGCTTTGTAGAAGGCCTCGAGAAAGGCAAGCTGGTCTTCGGCGCGTACCGCATCAGCATAGTCGATCTTGCGACGGACCTGCTCGACAATTGCGGCCATGGTTTCCTTTTTCCGTTTGTGTGCCTCGGGCCCGGTCGAGCGTGCCGCGCCGCGCAGAAACCCTTCGAGGGTATGCAATTCGAACGCGCCGTAATGTTCAAGCTGATGGGTCAGAAACTGGAACCGGGGCTGGGTGGCGGTGGCGGGTTTGATCGCTTTGGACATATCGGGCAGCAGGATCGGTTTGGGAAGGTGGATCACATAGGTGCCAGCGATAATGTCCCCCAGCCGTTGGCTGCGCTTGTTGAACACCGGCACCGCTACTACGCCCAGCACCCAGGCGAGCGAGATCAGCGACGGGATCAAAGCCTCGGCATTCAGGGTCAGAACCAGTGTGCCGGGCAAGAAAATCTCGGCCTCTTTCATAAGGTTGCGAACGACAAGCGATTGCGTCGTCAGCGCTTGACCATCGGCCGAGACAACCTTGATCTTCATCATGCGCTTACCGATGGTCTGGCCGTTCCACACCAGCTCGGACGCAGCGTAGTAGGGGATGCGGATGACGAAGAACAGCATCGCAGCAACCGCCACCAGCGCCTCGGGCGGGACAACGTCGATGGCCAGCAAAAGCAAGAAGAGGGCGATGGCACCCACCCCGGTGATCAAGATATCAGCGAATTGGGCGGCCATACGCACGCCCACACCCGCAACCCGGAAATAGAGCGGCACACCTTCGGGGGGCAGTAGGCGGTCGAGCTTGGGTTGCGTCATGACCGCTTCCTTCCGCCCATGCAGAACCACAGCAACCACAGCGCGCCGATCCCCCAGCCGATGGCGATGCGCGTGGTGCGGTCCTGTACCAACTGCCGGCCAAAGCCTTCCAGCAGCGCAGCAACCACCAGCATCATGGCGGCGATCAGCGCCAGTTTCACTGCGTCATGCCCGGCGGCCCGCAATGCCGCGCGGCGTGTGAGCTGGCCGGGGAACAGTACGGCAAGGCCCAGTTTCAAACCGCCCGCGCCTGCGATGCAGATCGCCGACAGCTCGGTCACGCCGTGGACCGACAGCCAGCCAAACAGGTCCCAGCCCAATCCCCGATCAATGTGTAGTGCGTAAAAAACGCCCAAAATCAATCCGTTATAGAACAGCAAAAGAACCGTTGGCGCACATAGGAACGCCCCCAATCCGAATACAAAGATCGCGATGCGCGTGTTGTGCGAGAACAGGTAAGTGGCGAAAGCCCCCAGACCGGAGCCGTCCTCTTCTCCGTAAATGACCGAGCGCAGGTAGTCCGTGCTGGCGTCCGGCCCGCGCCCTCCGGCCAGTTCGGTCGGCATGAAGACAAAGAACCATTCGGGATTGTCGAAGTAGAAGAAATACCCGGCGATGGCACCAGCCGCCATGCACAGAAACCCCAGCAATGTGACGTGCCACGAGGACCGCATCGCTTGCGGACCGCCGCTGGTCAGGAACTTGCGGATGATCCCGCCCAGCCGTTGTTGCGGGGCGTAGACACTCAGATAGGCGCGGCTTGTCAGCGCCTCGAGATATTCCAGCAACCCGCGATCCAATGAGATTTCGCGCGCGATGGACAGGGATGTTGTGGCCTGCCGGTAGAGGTCGGCCAGATCGCGCGCCTCTTGAAAGCTCATACGGTGCAGGCCCTGACCTTCGGCCTTGTCGACCAGATCGGACAAACGTCGCCAGTCGCTTTCGCGTTCCTGCCGGAACCGGGCCGAGCGGATCAGGTCAGCGTCAGACATCAGATCATCTCTCGCGCTTTGATTTCCAGATAGGTCGAGATCAGCCGCGCCGAGATCTCGCCCGGTTCGGCGTCTATCACGGTCACACCGATCTGTTGCAGCCGTTCCAGCACAAGGCGGCGTTCGCGCAGAAGCTGCCCGGTCGAGACGGTCTCGGCCACGTCGTTCATGTCCTGCGGGGCTGTGTTGACTTGCGCCTCGAGGATCGGATCACGCAGGGTGACGAAAACGATCAGGTGCCGCTTGGCCAGCGCGTTGATGTTTTCGACCATCAACTCGGCCGAGGTGGTGTCGACGAAATCCGAAAACACGATGATCAGGCTGCGTTTCGGGGTGCGCCCGTTCAGCTCGGTCATGGCGAGGGTGTGGTTGGTCTCGACGCTTTCATATTGCAGTTCGGCCGTACGGCTGCGCAGTCGGGTGAACGCTGCGCGGCCCGGTTCGGGGGGCAGGAACATGCGCGGCTTGGCGTCATAGGCGTAAAGTCCGACCAGATCCCCCCCGATGGCTGCGGCCCAGGCGGTGGCAAGTGCCGCGGTGATGGCATGGTCGATCTTGGGCAGGCCCGCGATCTCCTCGCGCATCTGATAGCCGTTGTCCAAGGCGATGATGACATGGTGGTTGCGCTCGGCCCGGACCTCTTTGGCGACCAAAGACCGATGCCGGGCGGACCGCTTCCAATCGATTGAGTTCGCATCCATGCCGGGTACAAAATCCCTCAACTGGTGAAACTCTGTGCCCTCACCGATGGCGCTGTTTTCCTTTACGCCGAACAGGCGTGATTGGACCGTCGTCGAAATTTCACCCGATTGCACCCGGCGGATGTTGGGTACGATCGCCAGTTCAAGGCCAAAGGCGATTTTTGGGACGAATTCGAACAGTCTGAATCGGGACGACCAACTGAGCCATAGATCTGAGAGGCGCCATTTTCCGCGGCGAATGGCGCGAAATGGAACGCTCACCTGACCGCTGGACAGGTCGAACCGGGCCGGTCCTTCGATCCCTTCGGGCCAGTTTACCTGCCCAGACATACCCGAAGTTGCAGGGGTGACGGTTAGGGCGATCTCATCCTGTTCGCCCACGAAGATATCACCCAACGGCTCGACCGAGACCGAACGGCGGCGTGGCCAGGACAGCAGCAGGTCGCCTATGGCCAGCGCGCATAGAACCACCCACGGCACCCCGGCCACGGCACGGGTTGCATCGCCCATGACAACGGCGACCAGTGACAGGCTAAGCGCCACGCAGGCGGCCACCAACAATATGCGCGAAGGCCGGATCAGCGGGGGGCCTCGATCTGGTTGACGATGTTCTCCAACACCTGCTGCGGCCCGCGCCCTTCGATTTCGGCGGCGGGGGACAGAACGATACGGTGTTGCAGCGCGTGGATGATCAGAGTTTTGACGTCATCAGGAATGGCAAAATCGCGCCCGTTCAGAGCAGCCGTTGCACGGGTCGCTCCGGCGATGGCATCCGCCGCGCGGGTCGAGGCGCCAAAGGCGATATCCGCGCTTTCCCGTGTGGCGCGCACCAGACGCAGGATATAGGCCAGAATGTCGTCATCCAGCACGATCTCATCAATCAACTGCCGGGCCGCTGCCATCGTCGGAGCGTCCAGCAAATGGCGCACCGTTTTCGTTGCGCTTAGGGGATCCAGCGGCGCATTGGCGTGTTTGCGCAGGATCGAAAGTTCGACGTTTTCGGGCGGGAAGCTGAGGTTTACCTTGAACAGGAAGCGGTCCAGCTGCGCCTCTGGCAGCGGGTAAGTGCCTTGTTGTTCAATCGGGTTCTGGGTGGCAACAACGATAAACTCGGATCCCAGCGAATGGTCGGTGCCGTCGATGGTTACCATGCGCTCGTTCATCGCCTGCAGCAAGGCGGCTTGGGTCTTGGGCGGCGCGCGGTTGATCTCATCCGCCAGCAGGATCTGACTGAAGACGGGGCCTTTGGTCAGAACAAACTCACTGGTCTGGAAGTTGTAGATCGAGGTCCCCAGAACGTCGCCCGGCATCAGGTCAGGTGTGAACTGAATGCGCCCGAACTCGAGGTTCAAAGCCCCAGCAAAGCTGCGCGCCAGCAGCGTCTTGGCGGTGCCCGGAGGCCCCTCAAGCAGCACGTGACCTCGCGCAAACAGCGCCGTCAGCAGCAGGTCAACCGCTTCTTCCTGGCCTTGCACAACTTTACCGATCTCAGCCCTGAGGCTTTCGGCATGGGAAAACAATTCATCAAGCGTCATCGGCAAGTTGCTCCAGTATCAACTCAAATTGGTCCACATAGGGAATGGCATGTTCCGGCCCCAGATGCGGGGGCAGGGCGCGGATGGATGCGATCAGATCTTCCAGTTTTGCGGTTAGGTCCGGTTTTCGGGCGCGAACGTAGTTGAGGTACGCCTCCTCGGGTGTGCCGCGCAGGGCGTGCGATGTACCGAACACCAATGCCGCGCGGGCGCGCAGGCGGGTGTCGATGAAGTCCGACAGCAACGCGCCATCCTGATCCGTCATGCGCATCAATCGGGCCCGGACCCGGTTGGCGGTGCGTTTGCCCGAACCGAGGCCAAGCGATAGATCAGCGACCGGCCCGCTGCGCACCCCACCGCGCCAGACCGCAAGGGCCAGCAGAAGCCCCGCACCGATCCAAAGGGTCAGGAAGGGTGGTTCGAACAGGCGCTTCAGGTCGTCCCAGGTGCGTTCGCGCGCGACATGCTGTTGCGGGTCGGTCAGCCAGTTGCGGTCGCTATAGTCGATGATGATCCGCTTCTCGCCCGCGATCCCGGCCAACACTTGCGCCGCGATCCGGGCGTTGTCCCCCAAAACCAGCCCATGGTTGTTCATCAGATCCGGGTCGGACAGAACATAGATCTTCTGTTGTTCACGGTTGCGCGGCAGTGGGCAAAGGCCTAAAACCATAGCGCCCCGACGGCCCACCAGCGGCTCGCAGCCTTGCCCGTCAAAGACCTGCGCCGCATAAAGGCGGGCGGTCAGCGTATCGTCGGAGACTACGTCAAAGTCGGTGAATGGAACGCGGGCCGAGCGGATTTTGCCGACATCCGAACCAACAATCCCATGTAGAACGCCCTCGATCCCTTGTTCGGGGGACAACAAGATAGGATGCCCCAACCCAGTTAACCTCAGGCCCGAGCGCCATTTGGGCAAGATCACAAGG
The DNA here is from genome assembly GCF_056541705.1 of Ruegeria sp. AG1. Taxonomy (NCBI): domain Bacteria; kingdom Pseudomonadati; phylum Pseudomonadota; class Alphaproteobacteria; order Rhodobacterales; family Roseobacteraceae; genus Ruegeria; species Ruegeria sp. AG1. The sequence continues at coordinate 48,786 of NZ_JBQFYU010000008.1, forward strand.
CTGGGGGTCGAGAGCGCCTTTTCGCGGATCACGTCTAGAGTCTGATCGAACTCATCTGGTTGCAGCAGCAGTTCGTCTTTGGTCTGCGCGCGCGCCCGATCTTTGCCCGGCTGAGTGTCATAGATGGGCTGGATCAACAGGCCGATGGTGCTGCGGTCCAGCGGCCAGCCGCCGGTAAAGGTTTGCGCCGTGTGGCCTTGATCGCGCAGCCACAGCTCTAGCCCGTCGAACCCGGTTGAGGAGTCGCGCAGCGCATATTGTCGACCGGCCATCACATAAAGGAATATGCCGATGCACAACGCGCCGATGATGCCAAAGATGATCCAGTCGACCCGGACCCGCTCGGTTGCTGCAATATTGGCCGTATCGCTCATGCGCGGACCTCGCGCAGGATGGGGCGGATGCGCGCAAGCAGCGCATTGAAGTCGGGATCGCTGATGGAGCGATGGCCGAAATGCACCCGTTCACTTTCCAGCACCAGTGCGCGCAGATCCGGGATGTACCAGAGGCTCTGCGGCAGGCTGCGCAGCGCCTCGCGATGGGTCCAGCTGCGCTTGAAAAGAACCTCATTGGCGCTGAGGCAGCGGGTCAGGACCAGTTGCGCCAGCCCGACGACCGCCTGGTTGCGATCCTCCTGCCTCAGGATGGCGTCCAGATCGGGCAAATCCTCGTCTGTCTCGGGCGTGTCCACTGACGGCTTTCCGTCGCGCTTTGCGTTGCCCGCCCCCGACCGGAAAGAAACCGCCGTTCGACCCACGCTGAGGTACAGGATCCACGCCAACACGGCTAGAACCAGTGCCGAGACGATCCCCATCGTCCAGTTGGTATCAAGCGAGGCGGTTTGAGACTCTTCGTCAGGTGTGGGTGAGAATTTGGTGTCCAGCGGAGGTGCCGGTTGGGTGGGGTCAAAATACACTACATCCGTGTCGATCCCGCGATAGCGAACGGCCTTTAGATAGTTCTGCCCCGAGGGGCTAAGCTCGGCTGGGGAAAGCGCTTTCTCTTGCGCTGTCACCAGTGTGGGAGCGCAGAAAAGAAACGATAGAAATAAGGCCGTCAAAAAACGCATTGGGCTATCGTTAGTTCACTCTCGTCATGCACGCAATCAGTAGAATGCGCCTCGCGCCTGGATTGACCAAGGCTGCCACGCGACCTGTGTTTGTCGTGCCCATGTGGCGATTTCGTGACAGGTTTGCAGAGCGAGGTCGGGTGTGACTATTCGGGCTCTTCCGCATAGAGACCAAGCTCATGCCTGCGCTGGTGGAACCGCGCGACCCGATCAACGATCTCATCACTGGAAACGGCGATCACGAAAGACAAAAGCGTCTCAAGCAAAGCAATGGTCGAGACTGACGAGGGGAAGAATTGCGGCGTGTCCGCAGACAGAACAAACCCGTGCTGCGCGTTCAGGATCACCGGGCTGGCCGGGCTGTCCGAGATGCCAACGACCGTCATACCCTGCTGGCGCGCCAGCTTGATCGCCTCGATCACTTCGGTCCGATAGGGATGGCAGGTGATCGCAATCAGCACGTCCTGTTCATCCGCCCAAGCCAGATCGTCCACCGGGGTTGAGCCCGAACGGGGAATGGCGTGAAACTGCTTCATTCCGGTCGAGGCCAGATAGGTGAAGTTGCGGGCGTTCGAGTTGTTCACCCCGACACCAAGAGTAAAGATCTGGCGGCAGTTCCAGATATCCTCGGCAGCGGCCTGCAGTTGTTTGGCATCGATCCTGGCAAATGTCTCTTCGATATTGCGGATCGCCGCGCCGATCATGTCAGCGTAGAGCCCGCCCAGCTCACCGGATTTGCCGATATCCTGAAGCCACCGGGCGCGGTCAGGAAATGAGACCGATCCCTGCCGGATTGCCTGCCGGAACGGCGCGCGAAAATCCTCATAGCCTTCAAAGCCGACTTGCCGGGCCATACGGACAAAGGTGTTAGGTTTGACATTGGCGGCTTCGGCAATTTCGCGCACGGTCGAAACGCCGACATCGGTGGGGTTCTCCAACACATAGCGCGCGGCCTTTTGGGCCTCGGGTGTCAGGGCCTCCCATTCCTCGGCCAGACGGTCGAGAACGATTGATGATACATTTGTGTCATTCATTGTTGACCGTGGTACACTTGTGAAATTAGCCTGTCGAGCAGATTCGCACACCGGACGCACCAAGATGATCGAAAACGCCGGTATGTGGCCCCCGAAACACTTCTGCCGACCTGCGGCGAATTTGAGGAGACTACTGGATGAGTTTGCCTGACACAATGAAGGCGATGGTGACCATGGGTCACGGCGGGTTGGAGCAGATGGTGCTGCATGAAAACTGGCCCCGCCCCGAGCCCGCTGCGGGTGAGGTGTTGATCAAGGTTGCCGCTTGCGGGCTGAACAACACGGATGTGAACACGCGCTCGGGCTGGTACTCCAAGACCGTCACAGATGCGACGACGGGCGGTGCGTTTGAAGAGGTGGGTGAGGATGACCCGACCTGGGGCGGCGCACCGATTACTTTCCCGCGTATTCAGGGTGCCGATATCTGCGGTGAAATTGTTGCCGTCGGTGCGGGCGTGGATGCGGCGCGGATTGGTCAAAGGGTGATCACCGACGGCTGGCTGCGCGATCCGGATGATCCCGGCAACATGAATAAAACGGGTTACTACGGGTCCGAACGGGATGGCGGTTTTGCTGAATACGCAACGACGCTGGCCGTCAACGCGGTGCCGATCACATCGAACCTGTCGGACGCCGAGCTTGCGACCTTCTCGTGTTCCTATTCCACCGCCGAGGGCATGTTGACCCGAGCAAATGTCACGGACAAGGACACGGTTCTGGTGCCGGGGGCCTCGGGTGGCGTTGGTGGCGCGCTTCTGCAACTGGCCAAGCGGCGTGGTGCGCGGGTGATCGCGTTGGCGTCCGAGGCGAAACACGCCGATGTTGCCGCACTGGGTCCAGACATGATCCTGCCGCGCGCGCCAGAAAATCTGCGTGCTGCGCTGAGCGAAGAGAAGATCACCGTGGTGGCCGACGTGGTCGGTGGTCCCTATTGGGCGAAGTTGATCGACATTCTGGAACGGGGCGGGCGTTATACATGTTCAGGCGCCATCGCTGGCCCGATGGTCGAGTTTGACCTGCGCACGTTCTACCTGCGCGATCTGACCTTCACAGGCTCAACTGTGATTGACCCGCAGGTCATGCAGAACCTTGTGAAGTACATTGAAGCGGGTGAGATCAAACCGGCCCTTGCAGCCACCTATCCGCTTGAGGAGCTTCGGGACGCGCAAGCTGCGTTCATCGCCAAGCAACACACCGGCAATATCGTGGTGATCCCATGACCTTGGATGATGTGCTGCGGGCCGCGCAGTTGGTGCATCAAACGCACCATGATCTGTCCGCCTTTGGCGAATGGCCGACTGACCTGTCGGCGTCGGAACTGGAACCGAACCACATCCCTGCTGCGGATCAGGTGCGCGAGTTGACCCTCTCAGGAAGTGCTGTGACGCAGGCTTTGGTCGAGGCGATCAAGGCGACCGCGCATTTGGCCCAGTGGAAACACACCTACACGGTGGAGGAGGTCGGTGCCGAGTTCCTCAGCCGCTATGGCTACTACGAATTGTTCGGCCCGACCGGTCATTTTCATTCAACCCAGCTGCGCGGTTATGTCGGCTATTGGGGGCCGGGTCTGGCCTATGACTGGCACAGCCATCAGGCGGAGGAGCTTTACTTGACGCTGGCCGGGGGGGCTCTGTTCAAGGTCGACGGAGAGGAGGCGTTTGTCGGTCAAGGCCAGACACGCCGTCATGAAAGTTGGCAAAGTCATGCGATGACGACAACGGATCAGCCGATCCTGACATTTGTGCTTTGGCGTGGCGAAGGGATGGGCGATCTGCCCAGAATGGACGCGGCATGAAGATCACCCGGATCCGCGTGTTTCAGACCGGGCTGCCCTATGTCGGCGGGGCCTATGTCTGGGGCGCGGGGAACGCCATCAAAACGGCCACGGCTTCGGTCGTGGTCATCGACACGAATGCAGGCTTGCAGGGTTGTGGCGAGTTCACGCCCTGCGGCGAGAACTACATGGTCGCGCATTCTGAAGGCGTTGTGGCGCTGGCGCGGCTGGTCGCGCCGCACTTGCTGGGAGAAGACCCGCGTCAGGTTGGCCGGATCGAGCAATTGATGGATCATCTGGTGCAGGGGCATGGCTACGCGAAGGCTCCGTTCGATGCGGCCTGCTGGGATATCTTGGGGCAGGCCTGTGATCAGCCCGTCTGGATGCTGCTGGGTGGAAAGCTGACCGATGGCGCGCCCATGTACCGCGTCGCGCCGCAAAAGGCGGTAGATGAGACCGTGGCCGAGATGAATGCCTATCGCGATCAAGGCTACCGGCAGTTTCAGATCAAGGTTGGTGGTGACTGGGCCACCGATATTGACCGTATCCGCAGCACGGTTCCCTTGCTGCAGCCGGGCGAAAAGGCGATGGCGGATGCCAATCAGGGTTGGCGGGTCGACAATGCGATCCGGGTGGCGAGGGCCACGCGAGATCTGGATTTCATCCTCGAACAGCCCTGCCGAACCTATGAAGAATGTCAGCAGGTCCGTCGAGTCGCCGAACAGCCGATGAAGCTGGACGAATGCGTGACCGGTATCCACATGGCGCAACGCATTGTCGCGGATCGTGGGGCCGAGATCTGCTGTCTGAAAGTCTCGAACCTCGGTGGGCTCAGCAAGGCGCGACGTGTGCGGGACTATCTGATCGAGAACCGCATCCCCGTGGTCAGCGAAGACACGTGGGGAGGTGAAATCACAAGCGCGGTCGTGGCGCATTTTGCGGCATCGACCCCGCCCGAGTATCTTCAGAACACGACTGACCTGATGAACTACAACACTCGGTCGACCGGAATTGGCGGCCCGGAGTCTCGGAATGGCAAGCTCTATGCTTCGGATACGCCTGGGTTGGGGGTGACGCCGGATTTTGAAAGCCTCGGAGCACCGGTAGAGGAGTTCCGCCTGTGAGAGACCAAGCCAAAGCAACCCAGATGATTGACGACGCGCGCGTACGAGTGACTCGGTTTGACTTTGCCCCCGGCGCTGAAACCGGCTGGCACCGCCATGCGATGGACTATGTGATCACCGCCGTCACCGATTGCCACATGCGTTTGGAATTGCCTGATGGAACGGTCAATGAGGTGACAGTGCCTGCCGGAACATCCTACCGCCGGGACCAAGGGGTCGAGCACAATGTGATCAACGCGGGGGACCACCCCATGTCCTTTGTCGAAGTGGAACTGAAATGAAGATCACTCGACTAACGGTCTTTCAGGTCGATCTGCCGCTGGAGCATCCCTATTGGCTGTCCGGTGGGCGGCTGAAATTTGAAAATCTCGACGCAACGATTGTGAAGGTTGAAACGGATGCGGGTCTGACGGGATGGGGTGAAGGCACGCCCTGGGGCCACACCTATGTGCCCGCGCATGGGCCGGGTATTCGGGCTGGGATCGAAACCATTGCTCCGTTCATTCTGGGTCTTGATCCCCGCAAGGTGCTGGAAGTTGAGCGCGCGATGGACCTCGCGCTGCCTGGTCACCTCTACGCCAAAAGCCCGATTGATATGGCCTGCTGGGATATCGCTGGTCAGGCGGCGGGTCTGCCGATTGCCGATCTGATGGGTGGAGGCTCCCGCACGCCGCGCCCGATTGCCTCGTCCGTTGGGGCAAAGACCGTTGAGGAAACCCGCGAAGTCATCGAACGCTATCGTAGCCGGGGTTACATCGCGCATTCGGTTAAGATCGGCGGCGATGTGGAACGCGACATCGCCCGCGTTCGGGATGTGGAAAGCCTCCGCCGACCGGGTGAGATTGTCCTCTATGACGTCAATCGAGGCTGGACCCGGCAGCAGGCCCTGCGGGTGATGAGCGCCTGTGAGGACCTTAACGTGATGTTCGAGCAGCCGGGCGAAACGCTGGACGACATCGCTGCGATATTGGCGAAACATGCCTCGCCCGTCTCGGTGGACGAGTCGCTTGTCACATTGCAGGACGCAGCCCGGATCGCGCGGGATTGTCTGGCTGAGGTATTCGGGATCAAGCTGAACCGGGTCGGTGGGCTGACCAAGGCCGCGCGGATGCGAGACATTGCACTGGCACACGGGATCGACATGTTCGTCATGGCGACCGGAGGCTCCGTGCTGGCCGATACCGAAGCTCTGCATCTGGCCGCCACCATCCCCGATGACAATTGCCACGCCGTCTGGGCCTGTCAGGACATGATCACCGTCGACATCGCAGGCGGGCGCGGCCCGCGCAACGTGGACGGACATCTGCATCCGCCCGAAACGCCCGGCCTTGGCGTGCATCCCGACGAAGACGCTCTGGGCGCCCCGGCGGCCGTTTACAGACTCTGATTTTCTTGACGATGGAGATCGCGTGATATGCTCAAGATCAACACTCAATCCGAATGGATCGACCGCGCCAAGGCGGCTCTGCCGGCGGGTGGGTTCGGCAATTTCGACCCTGGCATCATGATCTCACGCGGCGAAGGCAGCCGCGTCTGGGATGAGGATGGGAACGAATATATCGACTACCTGATCGGCTCGGGACCGATGCTTTTGGGTCATGGTCACCCCGAAGTGCTCGAGGCCGTTCTGGAGCAACTGCCCAAGGGCATGACCTTCTTTGCAAATAACAGCAAAGGTGTCGAACTGGCCGAGGCGATCATTGACGCCGTGCCCTGCTGTGAACAGGTGCGCTTTGTCGCCTCGGGTGGCGAGGCGGATATGTACGCGATCCGTCTGGCGCGCGCTTATACCGGGCGGGACAAGATACTGAAATTCGAAGGCGGCTATCACGGCATGAGCGCCGAAGCGCAGATGAGCCTAGCCCCCAGCCGCGAGGTGAATTTCCCGCAAGCCGTGCCTGACAGTGCTGGTATTCCTCCAGGCGTCGCCGAACAGATGCTGATCGCGCCTTTCAATGACCTTGAGGCCGTCGAGACCCTACTGAACGAACATGACGATATAGCCGCGATCATGGCAGAGCCTTTGCAGCGTATCATTCCCCCGCTGCCGGGATATCTGCAGGGCCTGCGCGCGCTGTGCGACAAATACAATGTGCTGCTGATCTTTGATGAGATCGTCACCGGATTCCGTCTGGCCTATGGCGGGGCGCAGGAACGGTATGCTGTGACGCCCGATATCTGCACGCTGGGTAAAATCACCGGCGGCGGTTTTCCTCTGGCTGCGTTGGGCGCAAGCGCTGAGATCATGAAGCATTTCGACAAATCGCAGGTGGGTGAGGCCGGATGGCTGATGCAGCTGGGCACTCTGTCAGGTAACCCTGTGGCCTCGGTCGCCGGGTTGAAAACAATGGAGATTCTGCGGCGCGAGGGGACATATGACCAGCTGCGCGCAACCGGCGCGGCCTTGCAGCAGATGCAGGTGGATGAGCTAACCAAAGCGGGCATTCCCCATCAGATCTGCGGCGATGAAACGCTGTTTGATGTCTACTTCACTGAAAATCCCTGCCGCGACTACCGCAGCGCACGGCATGACGACCCCAAACGGAACGCGCTTTACAATGATGTTCTGCGGGAGAATGGGATTTTCAAATCTCCGGGCAAACTCTACCCGTCTCTGGCGGTGACTGAGGCCGATCTGGAGCAAACGCGCGAAGCCGTAAAACAGGCGGTCGCGGCACTGGGCTGATCAAAGACGTGCTGATGAAAAAAACGAGCCGCTGTCGAAATTGACAGCGGCCCGTTCACCTATTGCAGTCTGGGCGTAGCCTCGCCCCCTCGAATACTTGTTAAAACACCAACAATCTGAAAACTTTCGATACTTTCGAGGCTATCCAGTCTTGCAACCGGTATGGCCTATTAATGCCTGTCTTTTCGGAATGCCACAGTGAACAAGTTCACTTTGGCTAAAATTATTTAGGATTTTTTCCAATCGAAGAAACCGGGGCCTGCCTGACGCAGCAGAGTGTCGGCCATTTCCCGGCCCATCTCGGTGGCGTCTTCGATCGCGCCTGTTGTGTTTTCCGCAATAGCCTCGGATCCGTTGGGGCGCAGAACCTCGCCCCGCAGTCGCATTTGGCCGTTCTCGATTTCGCAAAGCCCGGCGATCGGGGTCTCGCAAGACCCGTCCAACCCGGCCAGTAGCGCACGCTCCGCTGTCAGACGTTGACCGGTTTCAGCGTGATGAATCGCTTCAAGCAGTTCGGCGGCCCGGTTGTCTGTTTCGCGGCGCTCAATGCCGATCGCGCCTTGTGCGATGGCGGGCAGCATATCGTCGGTTGAGATCGCGGTGGCAGGGACGTCCTCCATCCCCAGCCTGCGGATGCCGGCCATGGCCAGAAAGGTGCAATCGGCCACGCCGTCCGCCAGTTTCTTCAGACGGGTCTGCACGTTGCCGCGAAATTCGACCACATTCAGGTCCGGGCGACGGTTCAGCAATTGTGCCCTGCGCCGCAGGGATGAGGTGCCGACAACGGCGCCCTCGGGCAGGTCGTGGATCGAGGTGAATTGCGGGGAAATGAACGCATCGCGCACATCCTCGCGGGGCAGGAACGTATCCAGCACCAGCCCGGCGGGCTGTTCGACGGGCATATCCTTGGTCGAATGGACGGCGATGTCGATATCGCCGCGCAGCATCGCCTCTTCGATTTCCTTGGTGAAGAGGCCCTTGTTGCCGATCTCTTTCAACGGGCGATCCGCATCGATCATGGCGCGGTTGTCGCCGGTGGTTTTGATCACCACGATCTCAAAAGCCTCATCGCTCAGCCCGAACGCATCGCGCAGTCTCTGGCGGGTCTCATAGGCTTGTGCCAAAGCCAGCGGAGAGCCTCGGGTGCCAATTTTCAGCGGCGATGCGGGGGTGGGCAGAGTCAGTGTCATGGGCACAGCTTTAGTCGCGTCACATTGCCCTGACAATGGGGGCGGTGCTTGACAAATTGCCACTGAGCGCCGACCCGTGGGCGAAACGCAAGATTGAGGGCGATGATGGCTGAGACGAAGAAATTGCTGCGGGCACTGGCCGGAGAGGTTCAGGACATTCCGCCGATCTGGATGATGCGTCAGGCCGGGCGGTATCTGCCGGAATACCGCGCAACCCGCGCGCAAGCCGGGGATTTCCTGTCGCTGTGCTACAATCCCGAACTGGCGGCCGAGGTCACGTTGCAGCCCATTCGCCGCTATGGGTTTGACGCGGCGATCCTGTTTGCTGACATCCTTCTGGTTCCCCAAGCGCTGGGTGCGGACTTGTGGTTTGTAACAGGCGAAGGCCCGCGCCTTTCGACGATCACGCAGCAATCCGACTTTGACGTGTTGAAGCCGGTTGAGGACATTCATGAGACCCTGTCCCCGGTCTATGAAACTGTGCGTATCCTATCGAAGGAACTGCCGTCCGAGACCACCTTGATCGGATTTGCAGGCGCGCCGTGGACTGTCGCGACCTATATGATCGCAGGGCGCGGCACGCCTGATCAGGGTCCTGCGCATGCGCTGCGCGAGGAGAATAACGCCCTTTTCGAGGCTCTGTTAGAGCGGATTACACTGGCAACGATCGAGTATCTGTCGGCTCAGATCCATGCCGGGGCCGAGGTGGTCAAGATCTTTGACAGCTGGGCCGGGTCTTTGAAAGGCGACGCCTTCCAGAAATACGCGGTTGAGCCGTGCCGCGTGATCACGCAGGCCATTAAGACACGCCATCCCGGTATTCCAGTCATTGGCTTCCCGCGTGAAGCGGGCGAGGGCTATGTCGGGTTTGCCAAGGCAACCGGTGTGGATTGTGTGGCGCTGGACAACTCGGTCGCGCCTGACTGGGCGGCGGCGCATGTGCAGGTGGATGGCTGCGTGCAGGGGAACTTGGCCTCGTCCCATATGGTCACGGGCGGTCAGGCGCTGGTGGATGAGACGCGGCGGATTGTTGAGGCGTTCTCCAAAGGTCCACATATCTTCAACCTCGGTCACGGGATTACGCCGGATGCGGATCCCGAGAACGTGCAATTGATGATCGACACGGTGCGCGGGCGGTAGAGGGAAGGGGACCAGCCCCCTTCTTGGCCGTTGGCCAATTCATCCCCTGGGAAATTTTTAGCCAGATGAAGGGGCGGATTGGTTCTGGGCGGAGAGCTCGTCCAGAATGACTTGGTTGTGTTCGCCTCGGGCCGGGCTGGGTTTGGCGCTCCAGTGCATGGTCGAGAAACGGGGCGCTGCGGCGGCTTGCATGGTGCCATCCACGGTTTGCCAAGTTTGGCGGGCGGTGTTCATGGGGTGGTTTTGTGCCTCGACCGGATCAAGGACTGGGGCGACGCAGGCATTGGTTTCGTGAAACAGCGCGGCCCAATGGTCTCGGGGTTTGCTCAGGAACAGGTCTGTCAGTTTCTTCGTTTGGTCCGGCCAGAGTTTGGAGTTGAATTGCTCCTGCAAGTCGGGGTTTTGTGACAAGCCCAGAATGTTCAGGAATTCGGCATAGAATTTTGGCTCAAGGCACTGGACCGTCACAAAGCCATCATCGGCGCAGCGGTAGGTGCGGCTCCAATGTGGACCGTCAAGCAGGCTTTGGCCGCGCGTTTCTGACAGGTTGCCGGTTTGGCGCATGCTCATCAGCAGGTTCATCATATGCGCCGAACCATCGTAGATGGCCGCATCGACGACGGTGCCCTGACCGGTGCGCTGGGCGTTGAGCAAACCGGCAAGGAGGCCTGTGACCAGATACATCGCCCCGCCGCCAATGTCGCCGACGAGGGTTGCAGGGGTTTGCGGCGTTGTTTCAGGTTGCGCCGCGTACCAGAGAGCGCCCGAAAGGGCGATGTAGTTCAGGTCATGCCCGGCGGTTTTGGACAAAGGGCTGTCCTGTCCCCAACCGGTCATGCGGCCGTAGACCAGTTTGGGGTTCAGCGCATGGCATATGTCAGGCCCAAGTCCCAGTTTCTCCATCACGCCGGGGCGGAAGCCTTCGATCAGTGCGTCGGCGGTGGTGATGAGTTCCTTGGCGGTGTTCAAGTCGGTTGCATCCTTGAGATCAAGCGCAATGGACCGTTTGCCCCGGTCCAGCACCGAGCGTTCCGGCATGCCGGGTGTCACACTGCCGCCCTTGCGGTGGATGGTGATCACATCCGCGCCGAGATCAGCCAGCAACATGGCGGCGAAAGGGCCGGGGCCCAGGCCTTCGATCTCGACTATGCGTATTCCGTTCAGCATGGATCTCTCCGGTATGTGCAGCGTTTCCCGGACCCTACAGCAATTCCGTGCAGAGCTCTGTGCGAAATTGGCCTGTTCCACCGGGAAGCGAAACGATAGGGTCTCTGCCAGAACGGGGAAACAGGCATGACTACCATTTTGTCGATTAAGGATTTGCGCAAATCCTATGCGGACGGGTTTGAAGCGCTGAAGGGCGTGTCGCTGGACATCGAGGAAGGTGAAATCCTTGCTCTGCTCGGGCCGAACGGTGCGGGGAAGACAACGCTTATCTCGACCATTTGCGGGATCACCACGCCGACCTCGGGCAGTGTCTCGGTTGGCGGGCACGATATACAGGCCGAGTTCCGCGCCGCCCGCAAGATGATCGGTCTGGTACCTCAGGAAATCGCGTTGGAGCCGTTCGAGAAGGTATACAACACGGTCCGTTTTTCCCGAGGGCTGTTTGGCTATGGCAATGACAGCGCGCGGATCGAAGAGATCCTGCGCAAACTGTCGCTTTGGGACAAACGCAAGAACGCGATCAAGGAACTGTCCGGGGGCATGAAGCGCCGGGTTCTGATCGCCAAGGCCTTGGCCCATGAACCGCGCATTCTGTTTCTGGATGAGCCCACCGCCGGTGTCGATGTCGAGCTGCGCAAGGATATGTGGGAGATCGTCGCCGAGCTGAAGCAGGCGGGCGTCACCATCATTTTGACCACGCATTACATCGAAGAGGCCGAAGCCATCGCCGACCGTGTGGGCGTCATCGACAAGGGTGAGCTGCTGCTGGTGCAGGACAAGAAAACCTTGATGGCGCAGATGGGTAAGAAACAGATCGAGGTCATGCTGACCGAGCCGATCGCGGCAATCCCGGACGGTTTGGCCGCGCATAATCTGGTTTTGAACGGAAATGGCGATGCGCTGATCTATACCTATGACACCAATGCGGATCGGACCGGGATCACAACGCTGCTGAATGACGTGGCCCAATCGGGGCTGGTTCTGAGGGATGTGCAGACAAGGCAATCCAGTCTGGAAGAGATCTTCGTCAATCTGGTATCGGGAGAGGCCGCATGAACTGGACCGCCATTGCCGCCATCTACCGGTTTGAGATGGCTCGCTTCTTCCGCACCTTGGCCCAGAGCTTTCTGTCGCCGGTCTTGTCGACCTCGCTGTATTTCGTGGTCTTTGGTACGGCCATCGGTAGCCGGATTCAAGAGGTTGAGGGCGTCTCATACGGGGCATTCATCGTGCCCGGGCTGATCATGTTGTCGGTGGTCATGCTGGCGATTTCGAACGCGTCGTTCGGGATATATTTTCCAAAGTTTCTCGGAACGATCTATGAATTGCTGTCGGCCCCGGTCAATTTCATCGAGATTGTCATAGGTTATGTAGGCGCGGCGGCCACCAAGGCGCTATTCGTCGGTCTGGTGATCCTTGCGACTGCGACATTCTTCGTCGACATCCGGATCGAGCATCCGCTGGCGATGGCCGCGTTTCTAGTGCTGTCCTGCCTCAGCTTTTCGCTGTTGGGGTTCATAATCGGAATATGGGCCAGCAATTTTGAGCAGATGTCGCTGGTGCCGCAGTTGGTTGTCACGCCGCTGATCTTTCTTGGCGGCACGTTCTATTCGATCTCGATGCTGCCGCCGCTGTGGCAGACGATCACCTTGTTCAACCCTGTAGTTTATCTGATTTCAGGCTTCCGCTGGTCGTTCTATGGGCTTGCAGATGTACCGATCGTGTTCAGCCTTTTGGCCATCGTGGCCTTCACCGGACTGTGCCTTGCGATCATCTGGTGGATATTCAAAACAGGCTGGCGCATCCGCAGCTAGATCGCTTTGCGTTTGATTTGAACCGAAATGCGCTGTCTCTCCCTATGCTCGAACGCGCATCTCGGTGGCATTGTCTCAGCTAAAACGCAAAACGGTTAGGGCGTTGCATTTTTGCCCATCGGTGTGAGGAAATTGTCTAACGCCGCGTTTTGCGTTCCGCGAGTCCCTTGTTTAGCCGATGGGGGCACTCTACATCGGCACCCATGAAACTCAGCCTGCCTTTTGTCAATAAACCGCCCGTTGTGGCCATCGTTCGCCTGTCCGGTGCCATCGGTATGGCCGGACGCGGCGCGTTGAATGATACCTCGCTGGCACCTGTTCTGGAAAAGGCCTTTCGCAAAGGCAAGCCCGTGGCCGTCGCGCTCGAGGTCAACTCGCCCGGTGGATCGCCTGTGCAAAGCTCTCTGATCGGCGCGCGTATCCGGCGGTTGTCGGAAGAGTTAGACATACCGGTGGTGGCCTTTGTCGAGGACGTTGCAGCCTCGGGTGGGTATTGGCTGGCGGCGGCAGCGGATGAGATCTGGGCCGATGACAGCTCGGTCCTTGGGTCGATCGGTGTGATCTCGGCCGGGTTTGGCGCACATGAGTTTCTGGTGAAACAGGGTTTTGAGCGGCGTGTTCACACGGCCGGGAAGTCGAAATCCATGCTCGACCCGTTCCGCCCGGAAAAGGAAGAGGATGTCGCGCGGCTGGAACGCCTGCTGGAAGACATCCACGAGAATTTCATCACCCATGTCAAAACCCGTCGTGGGGACAAGCTGGACGCGGACGCCGATCTGTTCACAGGCGAAATCTGGCTGGCGCGCCGCGCGCAGGAGCTGGGCCTGATCGAAGGCATCGCCCATCTGAAACCCAAGATGCAGGAGCGTTTCGGCGACAAGGTGAAGTTCCGCCGTTACGGCGTGCGTAAACCAATATGGTCACGTTTCGGTACCGCGCTGGCGCAGGACGCCGTAGCGGGGCTAGAGGAGCGGGCGGCCTTCGCGCGTTTCGGTCTGTAACGTGATCATCAAGATCGTCACTCTGTTTTTGGTCGCCATGGGTGTTTTGGCGATGTTCGGCAAGCTGCGCTTTCCGGGCCAAAACCGGTTGAGTTCCGCCAAATGTCCGCGCTGCGGGCGGTTCAAGATCGGCAAAGGCCCCTGCGCCTGTGAAAAAGGAGGCCGGACATGACGGCATGGCTGCTCTCCGGCCTCGGATTGGTGATCTTGCTGCTGGCAGGTGATGCGCTGGTGCGCGGTGCGGTCAACCTAAGCCTGCGGCTGGGCGTGCCCGCCCTGATCGTCAGCCTGACGATCGTTGCCTTTGGCACTTCGGCACCAGAGTTGCTGATTGCGATCAGCGCGGTGAAGGAGAACGCACCGGGCATCGCATTGGGTAACGTCGTCGGCTCCAACACCGCGAATATCCTTTTGGTTCTGGGCTTGCCTGCCTTGTTGGCAACGCTGCACACCAGCGAATGCGATAGCCGCAAGAACTATGTCTTCATGCTGTTGGCGAGCGTCCTCTTCATCGGCCTGGCCTTCTGCGGGGTATTCAATCTGATCAGCGGCGCCATTCTGCTGGCCGCCCTTGGGCTTGTGTTGTGGAACGCGTTTCGCGAAGCCAAGGCTCATCGCAAAGCCTGCGCCGATGCAGCCGGGGCATGTGGCGACGACGAAGAGCTGGACGGTTTGGAAGAGGCCGATCCGAACATGCCCTATTGGAAGATCTCGATCTACGTGGTCCTTGGCCTGATCGGCCTGCCCATGGGCGCGCATCTATTGGTCGAAAACGCCACCGAAATCGCCCTGATGTACGGGATCACCGAAACGGTGATCGGTTTGACACTTGTGGCTGTCGGAACGTCTCTGCCCGAATTGGCGACGACCGTTATGGCGGCACTACGGCGTCAGGCGGATGTGGCGCTGGGCAACGTGATCGGCTCGAACATGTTCAACCTGCTGGCCATCGTCGGCATTGCCACGTGGTTCGGAAACATCCCGGTCGACCCGGAATTCCTTGAGTTCGACCTGTGGGTCATGCTGGGCGCATCGCTGCTGCTGATCCCGTTTGTGTTCTTCAAACAGGATATTTCCCGGATCTGGGGTCTGGTGTTGACTTTCCTTTATGCGCTTTATGTCACCACATTGCTGATGTGATCTGACGGAAAGAGGTATCCATGTCCCGAGCGCTAGTAACCGGAGCCGGCATCCGCTTGGGCCGCGCCATGGCCCTCTATCTGGCAGGGCGCGGGTATGACGTCGCCGTCCACTATGCGACCTCGGAACAGCCTGCGGCTGAGACGGTTGCAGAAGTCCAGGCGCTGGGCCGCAAAGCTGTGGCGCTACAGGCCGATCTTCTGGATGAGGCGCAGGTAACCGCCCTGCTGCCCCGCGCGGCTGAGGCTCTGGGTGGGCCGATCACTTGTCTGGTCAACAACGCGTCGGTCTTTGAGTATGACAATATCCACACGGCCACGCGCACAAGCTGGGACCGGCATCTCGACAGCAATCTACGCGCTCCCTTCGTTCTGACTCAGGCCATGGCAGAACAGGGGTTGCAACCCGAGACGGATGCGCAGGGAGAGCCGCAGGCCACTGGCCTGATTGTTAACATGGTCGATATGCGAGTGCGGAAACTGACGCCTGAATTCATGAGCTACACCATCGCCAAGATGGGCCTTTGGGCGCTGACGCGAACGGCTGCGCAGGCGCTGACACCCGCAATCCGCGTCAACGCCATCGGTCCGGGACCCACCATGCAGGGCCATCGCCAGAGCGAACAGCACTTCAAAACGCAGCGCGCCAACACAGTGCTGGAGCGGGGCTCGAACCCGTCAGATATCACCGCAGCACTGGGCTATTTTCTGGACGCGCATGCTGTCACTGGGCAGCTTTTGTGCGTGGATGGTGGGCAGCATTTGGGATGGCAAACGCCGGATGTGCTGGGCTTAGAATAAGTAAATCCGCTGCAAGTTTTGCACCGCTCTCTTTTGTGTTACTTAGCCGTTACAAAAACGTCTTATTTTTCATACACTTGCTAAGCGTGTAAAAAAATAGAAATAAAAAACAAACACTTAAGTATATGCCTGTTTTTTGTGCAAATTGACGAACAAGCAAGGAAACAAGGAAGATTCTACGCTCACGGAAACTTATCTTCATACTTATCCACAGAAACCGTGGATTTGTTTTCTCTTGAACTGAAGCGCCCAAGATTGCAGCCATAGACAGAGAATCATATCTCAGGCCCATGACAACCCAGGACGAATCGACACCCGAGCTTCAGCCCACCGGCTATGCCTGCATCCAGCGCTATGTGAAAACGCTGGACAGTTCGCCCGGTGTGTACCGGATGTTGGATGCGGACAGTCGGGTTTTGTATGTGGGTAAGGCGCGGAACCTTAAGGCGCGGGTCTCGAACTATACGCGACCGGGCCATTCGGGACGGATCGAGAAGATGATCGCCTCAACCGCCTCGATGATGTTTCTGACCACAAGGACTGAGACCGAGGCGCTGCTGCTGGAGCAGAACCTGATCAAGCAGCTTAAGCCCAAGTACAACGTGCTGCTGCGAGACGATAAGAGTTTCCCGAACATTCTGGTCGCCAAGGATCATGGCTTTCCGCAGATCAAAAAGCATCGTGGCGCCAAGAAAGAAAAGGGCGCGTATTTCGGCCCATTTGCCAGCGCGGGTGCAGTGAACCGGACGTTGAACCAGCTGCAGAAGGCATTCCTTCTGCGCAATTGCTCGGATTCCATGTTCGATAGCCGCACGCGCCCCTGTCTTCTCTATCAGATCAAGCGGTGTTCGGGGCCATGCGTCGGTTTGATTTCCGAGGGTGACTACCGCGAAAGCGTCAGGGATGCCGAGCGGTTCTTGTCGGGCAGGTCCACCAAGGTGCAAGAGGATCTGGCCGATCAGATGATGGCCGCGTCCGAGGCGATGGAGTTCGAACGCGCAGCCGGTCTACGCGACCGTATCCGGGCGTTGACCCAGGTGCAGACCAGCCAGGGCATCAATCCGCGTGGAGTGGCCGAGGCGGATGTGATTGGTCTCTATATGGATAGCGGACAGGCCTGCGTGCAGGTGTTCTTCATCCGGGCCAATCAGAACTGGGGGAACAAGGATTTTTACCCTCGGGTCGGGGCCGACGTGTCCCCGGCCGAGGTGATGGAGGCGTTCCTTGGCCAGTTCTACGACAACAAGGAACCGCCCCGGCAATTGATCCTGTCCGATGGGATCGAGAACGCGGACCTGATGCAGGAGGCTCTGTCCGAAAAGGCGGGTCGCAAGGTTGAAATCCTCGTGCCTCAGCGTGGCGAGAAACAGGAACTGGTGGCCGGAGCCCTGCGCAACGCTCGCGAGTCGTTGGCGCGGCGTATGTCGGAGAGTGCGACGCAAGCCAAACTGCTGCGCGGGGTGGCCGAGGCGTTTGACCTCGACGCGCCTCCGGGCCGGATCGAGGTGTACGACAACTCTCACATCCAGGGCACCAACGCGGTCGGCGGCATGATCGTCGCTGGCCCCGAAGGTTTCATGAAAAACGCCTACCGCAAGTTCAACATCCGGGGCGATGATCTGACCCCAGGTGATGACTTTGGCATGATGAAAGAGGTCTTGACCCGCCGCTTCACCCGCCTGCAAAAGGAAGACCCAGATCGCGAAAAAGGATTATGGCCCGATCTGCTGCTGATCGACGGCGGAGCCGGGCAGGTCAGCGCGGTGCATGAGATCATGGCGCAGTATGGCGTCGAAGATATCCCGATGGTCGGCGTCGCCAAAGGGATCGACCGCGATCATGGTAAGGAAGAATTCCACCGCATCGGCCAGCGCCCCTTTGCCCTGAAACGCAATGACCCGGTGCTGTATTTCATTCAACGTCTGCGGGATGAAGCGCACCGGTTCGCCATCGGTACCCACCGCGCGAAACGGGCCAAGGCCGTGGGCGCGACGCCACTGGATGAAATCCCCGGTGTAGGGGCCGCGCGCAAACGTGCTCTGCTAACTCATTTCGGAAGTGCCAAGGCGATCAGCCGGGCCAATCTTGCGGATCTGAAAGCGGTCGAAGGGATCTCGGCCGGGTTGGCGCAGAAGGTCTATGATTTCTTCCACGACAAGGGCTAGGCCTTTCGGCCGCGCCACAGGATGTACAGCCCCGAGGCCACGATCAGTGCGCTGCCGATCCACATGGTCTGATTCAACGTTTCGCCAAACATCACCACGCCCAGCCCAACGCCAAACAGCAGGCGGGAATAGCGGAACGGTGTAACGGCCGAGACCTCACCGGTTCTCATGGCTTTCATGAGCGAGGCATAGGCGGCAGTGCCCATCAGGATCGCTCCGCCCACGTGCAGGCTGGTGTTCAGGTCCAGCGCAGCCATCGGCACCCTTTCCCAGAACTGATAGGCCAGACCAGCCACGATGATGCAGAGGAAGCCGTAGAAGCCTAAGACCTCGGTCCCCAGTGTCGCTGGCGCGGCGCGGCTGGCTAGGTCGCGCCCGGCGAAGCCCAGCATGCCCAGAACAGCTAGGATAGACAGGGCCGAGAAGCTGTCTCCGGTCGGTTGAATGATGACCACGACGCCGATCAGGCCGACCAGAATGGCGCTCCACCGCCGCCAGCCAACGGTTTCGCCGAAAAACAGCGCGGCACCTGCCACCACGACCAGAGGGGTCGCCTGCAGGATCACGGTCGCCGCTGACAGAGGCGTCAGCGTGATTGCCAGCACGTAGAACATCCGCCCCAGGATCTCGAACAGAACGCGCACCTTCATGGGCCGTGACAGCACATCCCGATGCAACAGACTGGCGCCACGCAGCAGGGCGACGGCGGCGAAGATAATCGCGCCACCGGCACCGAACAGGATCAGGATCTGCCAGATCGGCAAATGCGCCGAGGCGCCTTTCAACAGCGCATCCTCTAGCGCGAACAGTGCCATGCCCGCGATCATCCACGCGCTTCCGATCAGGTTTGATCGGGGGTCGGTTCGAATATGTGCGGTCATGGTCTTCCGTCGCTGCTGAGCCGTGCGCCAATCTGACCGCAAAGCCGTCCTGGGCCAAGCCGTATCTGGCCGAGAGTCCCTGGTTGCGACCCTTTGACTTTTTTTCCCCACAACCCTCTGTGAACGGGTCAGTTTTTCATTTGTCTGTCTTTTCTGTCCTTAGGCGGCGATGTAGTGTCGGTTCATGAAGTGGAACTTGCCCAATATTCTGACCTTGCTCCGCCTGCTGGCAGCGCCCGGTCTGGCTGTGATGTTTTTGTATTTCACCCGCCCTTATGCCGACTGGTTTGCCCTGATCCTGTTCATGTCTGCTGCGATCACCGACTGGTTTGATGGCTATCTGGCGCGGGCCTGGAAACAGGAAACCAAGATGGGTGCGATGCTGGATCCGATTGCCGACAAGGCCATGGTCGTGATCGCGCTGATGATCCTCGTCGGCTATTCGACCGAGCATTGGACCCCGTGGCTGGTGCTGCCCGCCACCGTGATCCTGTTTCGCGAAGTGTTCGTCTCGGGCCTGCGTGAATATCTGGGTGATGTCGCCGGAACGCTCAAGGTAACGAAGCTGGCCAAGTGGAAGACGACGGCCCAGATGTTTGCCATCGCCATTCTGTTCTCGCAGGGGATTTTTGAGCACAACTTCGTCATGGCCACCTTCGGCATGGATCCCACGATCATAGATCAGGTCCTGACCGGAGAGGCTGAGGACTTCAACAAGATCCGCTGGCACCTTGAGGGAATGTTCTGGTCAGGGCGCATTGGCCTGTGGCTGCTGTGGATTGCCGCCACGCTGACATTGATCAGCGGCTATGACTACCTACGTAAAGCCATGCCGCATCTGAAGGAGAGCTAACCGATGGACGTGCTGTATTTCGCCTGGGTTCGCGAACGCATCGGCCTGCCGAAAGAAAAGGTCGAAACGCAAGCTGCGACCGTGTCTGATCTGGTAGCTGAACTCAGCGCACGCGAGGATCGCTATGCCGCGGCCTTTGCAGATCTCTCAGCGCTTCGAGTGGCTTTGGATCAGGAGCTGTCCGATTTTGATGCCCCTCTGGCCGGAGTGCGTGAGGTTGCGTTCTTCCCACCAATGACGGGCGGCTGAGATGCGGATCGCTGTTCAGGAAGAGGCGTTTGATCTGGGGGCCGAAGCCAACGCCTTTGCAGCGGGCGACGACGCCAATGGGGCGATCGTGACATTTACGGGTGTCGTGCGCGATCTGGCCTCGGGCGATCTGGATGTGATGGAGATTGAGCATTATCCCGGCATGACGCAACGCGCGCTGACAAAAATCGCGGAAGAGGCCAAGGAGCGTTGGTCTTTGGGTGATGTTCTGGTGATTCACCGCCACGGCAGGCTGGCTCCGGGCGACCGGATCATGATGGTCGCGACAGCCGCACCGCATCGCAGGGATGCGTTCGAGGCAGCAGAATATCTGATGGACTACCTGAAATCCCGCGCACCGTTCTGGAAGAAAGAGATCACCAATTCAGGTGCCGAATGGGTGGCCGCGAAGGACGAAGATGAAGACGCCCTGACGCGGTGGTAGAGGTCGGCTCCGGCACCCGTTTCCAAGTGCCGGGCCAAATGGAATAGCTTAGCTATTCTGCTCCGTATTGCAGGTCCGCGCCGCCTCGATCGCTTTCAAGGTGCCATCAAGACTTACGGTAAAGCCGCTCTCTTTTTCCGGGAAGACTGTCATATCGTACTTTTTCATGACGTCCTCAACGAATTGCGGGTTGTTGGCCAGAATATAGCCTCCTGTATACCCTTCCGCGAGATGCTTGGTCTTCTTGTAGGCTTTGGCTTCGTAGACATTACCATCCAGCGACAGGATGATGTCTTCCTTTTTGCCTTTCAGGCCAATGTCATTCTGAGTGAAGACACCAAGGTATCCCATTTCCTGATCCTTGGTCAGGCCCATTTGCACGACGTTGTTATTTTCGTCGACACGCTCAATCAGGCAAGAGCCGCGGGTATCATCGACATAGATAGTCCAGCCGGATTCCTCGCCCCATTTCGAAAACGTGTCATTCTCGGACGGGATCACATCGCTTGAGGCGAAGGCGGCAGTTGCGCCAAATGCGGCAAGGGTAGCGGCGGTTTTCAAAGTAACTTGGAAATTCATGATAGACTCCAGTTTTACAGAAAAAGGACAGTTCCGTGTGCAGGCAAAAACACACTCATTCATTATGTTGAATTTGTTGAAAAACTAAAGAAACCGGAGTCAGATCGGCTAAAACCCGCCGAACCAAGCCGCGCAGGCGCTTCGGGCTTAGCCCGGGATACGAAGACTCTGCCGCGCTTTCAGCAGTCTTGAGACGTTCGTTTTGCCGGATGACTCAGGAAAAATCCGAAACGCCATCACTAACTCCCACTGCGGCGAATGCTCCCGTTTGGTCGTCTGAACGGAGCGCGAGAAAAGGACTCAGCGGGTCGTATTAGTCCGCGTTGTTGATGCGTCCGCGCATTTCTTCGGCCTCTTGCCGGGCGGCGCGGAGGCCGTCCATGGCAGCGGCCAGTTCTGCCTCGGTTTGGGTCAGCTGGTTGGTCAGCTCGGCCTCGCGCTGCTGCAGATAGGTGATGGCCTGATCGCGAGTTTCCTCAGCCTCGTGCAGTTCCTGGCTCATACGGTCCAGGTCGGCTACGTCGCTTTGGCGGACGCGGGACAGGCGATGGGCCAGCCAGTTGGCAAACCATCCCATGCAGAAAGCCGCGAACAGGATGACGGCGGTGGCGATGATGAATTCTACTCTGTTCAACTTACTGGTCCTCTGCTTCCGCATCCGGCGCGGTCGTCTCGGTCTGGTCTTCCGCCCCGGCCTCAAGCGCCTCGAGGCCGGTTTCCGAGGCCTCGGTGGGCTCCGGCCGGATCAGGCGGAACTCAATCCGGCGGTTTTCTTCGCGGCCCTCTTCGGTGTCGTTGTCGGCGATTGGCTGTGTTTCGCCATAGCCGACGGCTGTATAGCTTGAGGTCGGAATGCGCCGTCCGCGCAGCTCGTTCAGGATCGACTGCGCACGCGCCTGGCTGAGCTGCTGGTTCATCTCTTCCCGGCCCTGACTGTCGGTATGGCCCTGAATCTCCATCCGGATCGGGCCGCAATCACGCAAGATGTCGGCGATCTGATTGACCGTATCGCGCGACTCCGCAGCGATGGTGGCCGAGCCCGGCTCGAACGCGATTTTGCTGGTGGCCTGAATTTCAGCGATACCTTCTTCACAAAGTTCAGGATCGGGCAGGGCGTCTTCGGGTTCGGGCGGGGCGACATAGGTGATCGACAGGGTGAAGTTCTGCGCATCGCCCAGCTTGTCCGAAAGCAGACCGGCGATCCGGGCCTTGGCTTCTTCATCATGGCTGATGCCGTTCAGGTCAACCAACTCGGGCGTTACGGTCAGTGCGCCGTTATGCAGTTGTGACAGGGCCTCAAGCCCGGCCAGAACGCGCACGGGCCAATCCATCGGCAAATCCGAGGTGATGCGGGTCGCGGTATAGACATTGTCGGACCCAAACGCCGCACGGGCGTAGCTGTCGACCATGTCGCGCAGAACGTCGTCACCGACGCGGCCGCGCAATTGAATCAGACCCTCGGGACTGCGGGTGGCAGAAAACTCCACGGGTCCGGTTTCATCCGCGACCTCGGGCTCGGGCAGCACGGCATGAAGGGCGAACACCGCGGGCAGTGCGTTTTCCAGCTCACCCACGACGCGGTCGAACAGCTCCGAGTTCGTACCTTGAGCCGCGACCAGAGTGATATCCGCATCCGACATCGTCACCGATCCTTGCCCGATTTCAGCAAGCGCGTTGATGCTCTGTTCTGCGGCTTCTGCCCAGCGGGGGGAGGGTACACCCAGACCAATGGTACAGAACGATGGTCCGGCAAGACCGGCTTCCTCTGCCGCTGCGATGATCTGATCGCGGGCGTCTTCATCTTGGGCGGAGCAGGCGTCAAACTGCCCTCCGGCCTCGTCAATCAGGTAGCGCAGAGTGAAGGGCGTGATCACCGGGCGCGGGGCTGATATGGACAGACCGATCCGAACACTTGGCGGCGCGGCGCGGGTCAGGTCCTGCTCCAACCGCTCTTTTTCCTGGTGGCTGTTGGCAATCGCAGTGATCCGGACAAGGCCGGGACTGGCCGATATCTTGGCGCGCGGCAGATCGGACAGGGCCAGCACGGCATAGGCCAGCGCATCATCCCAGCCATCGGGTTTCGGGTAGTCGGCGGTTTCGACCAGATCTGAGACGGAATGGTCGCTGTCCAGCGCCTGTAACCCGTCCATAAGGGACTCGCGGTCCTCGCTGGCCGGGATCAGGCCGATTACCGAGACACCGCTGTCATTGCGCAGGATTTCTACGGAAAACCTGGGGGCGGCCAGTGCTGATGTGGCGGCTACGTCCATCTCATCAATGACGCGAGAAGTGTCGACCTCGGTCCCAGCAGCGGTCAGGGCATTGAAGCGGATCGCCTCATCCGGCGCGGTGCCCGTGAGTATGACGCGCAGGCCGTCGGATTCGACCTCGGCCCAGTTGTGACCTTTCAGGTCCAGTGCACGTCGGACGGCGAATTCCGAGGCGTCTTCGACCTTTGTCACGGCAAAGCCCGCAGCCAAAAGGGACAGACCTGCAGAGACAAGGAAGATCAGACAAACAGCTACAAAATAGGGCAGACGCATATGCGGGCTTCAGACTCCTCGGGCGTTTGGGCGGGGTTGTACAGGCCCCGGCGCGCAGGTGCAATCAGAGCAGCAGCGCGACGCAGAGGAAGATCAGCGGAATTAGGCCGGTATCCCGGTTCGACCGGAACAGCATCAGAAGTTTGGCATTGTCCTCGATGTTCAGATTGCGCAGCTGCCATAGCATATGCCAGCCCATGGCCCATGGTCCGCCCAACGCAATCGTGACAATCCAGAACGGCGAATCCGGCACGCCTGCGTCGATGATCGCCAGCCCCATCAGCGAGACCGTGGCGATCAGAAAATACTTCAGCCATCTGGCCGTATCCGCCCCGAACAACCGCGCCGTGGATTTGACACCGATCAGCGCGTCGTCCTCGGTATCCTGATGCGCATAGATCGTGTCATAGAACAGCGTCCACGCGATACCCGCCAGATATAGCATGACCGCAGGCCAGCCCAGCGATCCGGTATGGGCCACCCAGGCCAGCAGCGCCCCCCAGTTGAAGGCCAGTCCCAGAAACACCTGCGGCCACCATGTGAAGCGTTTTGCGAAGGGATAGAGGGCAACCGGCACTAGCGACAGGACGCCCATGAGGATAGCGCCTGTATTGAAGCTGAGCAGAATCGCCAGAGATATCAGCGCCTGCAGACCCATCCAGATCACGGCTTGCCGCACGCTGACCTGACCCGATGGGATCGGGCGGGATTTTGTGCGTTCGACCTGCGCGTCGAAATGGCGGTCGGTGATGTCGTTCCACGTGCATCCCGCGCCGCGCATCAAAAAGGCGCCAATAGCACAGCCGATCGCGATCCATGCATCCTCCAGCCGCGGCGTGCCATCGCCCAGGATCGCAAGCACCAGCCCCCACCAGCAAGGGATCAGCAACAGCCACGTTCCGATCGGCCGGTCCGCCCGGCTCAGCCGCAGGTAGGGGCGGGTGAAGGCGGGCGCGCGGGTGTCCACCCAATTGCCGGTGACAGCATCAGCGACCTGACCGTCTGGTGTTGGAGCATTGCCTTGCATATGTAGGGTCTCATGAGTGCGAAGATCAGACTGTATGTAGAGCAGCCCTTGGGTCAGGGGCAATCGGTTCCTTTGACGCGTGAGCAGGCGCATTACCTGTTCGGTGTGATGCGGCAATCCGTCGGCGCGCAGATTGCGCTTTTCAACGGCCGGGATGGCGAATGGCTGGCCGAAGTCTCTGAGGCGGGCAAGCGCGGCGGTGTTCTGTCCTGCCTGCAGCAGACCAAGCCTTTGCAATTGCCCCCGGATTTGTGGTTCTTGTTTGCACCGATCAAAAAGGCGCGCACAGATTTCATTGTAGAGAAGGCCGCAGAAATGGGGGCCGCGCGCATTCTACCTGTGCAGACAGACTACACAAACTCCGAGCGTATCCGGCAGGACCGACTTCAGGCGCATGCGGTCGAGGCCGCCGAACAATGCGGCGGTACCTTTGTGCCCGAGGTCGCGGATCTGCAAAAACTTGACCGCGTGCTGGAGAATTGGCCTCAGGATCGGCGGTTGATGTTCTGCAATGAGGCCGAGGTCGGTTCAGCCCTACGATTGGCCGCGCAGGAAAAAGGCCAGCCCTGGGCCATTCTAATTGGCCCCGAAGGCGGGTTCTCGGACCAAGAACGCGCCCGATTGAGCGCGCTGCCCTTTTCGCACGTGGTTAGCCTCGGCCCGCGCATTCTGCGCGCTGATACGGCGGCGGTGGCCGCGCTTACCATGTGGCAGCAGGCCTTGGGGGATTGGCTATAGCCAAGTTTAATTTCGGCTACTCCCTCAGGATTGCGAACAATAGGCCCTGTTGAGTGGAATTGTGCTTAAAGTAAGTGCAATCCGACAAAAACGATCGCCGAAGAGCGCTTTTTCTGAAACCGTTTTCAAGTGTTGAGGCGCATCTCTCAATGCGACATCAATCATATGAATGTTTGAAGGCCTAGATCTCAGGCCAAGCCTTTGAAAGTAAACTGCCTCTTCAGGGTCCGAAAAGCATCAAAATGTTGACTAAATTTTAATTTCTCTATTTCTTTATTTAATGTGAACTTAACAAGTGAAGTGGACGCCGCTGGTCGTCATGAAAAACGCGCTGATTGATTTCGTTGATGCTTTGGCCGGACTCACCTCTGCAGAAGACCGATGGAATGAAGCTGTCGCGCAGTCTCAGAAACAGGGTATTGAGGCGATCCTGGTCGGTGAGGCCGACGGGATAAAAAAGCAGATCTTCTGGATGAACACCAACATGCCAGAAGACTGGATCACCGAGTATCTCGAAGAAGACTACATGTCGGTGGACGCCATGCTCGAGACATTGGCCTGGCAGAACGAATACCACATTGTTGAATCCGGCCAGATGAAACGCGTTGATGCGCGATCTGACAAGGAATACGCCCTGGATCACGGGTTGAAGTCTGCCGGCCTGGCCTCATTGATCGGGTCTCGCTTTGGCGAGCCTGGGCGTCGCGGGGTCTATGTGACGCTTTGTTCTAGCGACAGTATGAAAGCTGCGCATAACAACAGTGCCGTCGATTTGACGATGCTGTCGGCCTTGCTGGCCACTTCCATTACAGAACCCATTCACTCACCAGCAAATCTGAAGTTAAAAGCAATGACCCAGGTCCTTTCACAACGTCAGCAAGAAGTATTGGAGTTGCTGGCCAACGGGTGTCAGACGGCCCGTATAGCCGAGCGTCTCAACATCAGCGAAGCGGCGGTAAACAAGCATTTCTCACTGGCACGCAAGGCGCTGGGCGCGTCTACCCGTGAACAGGCGCTCGCCATAGCTTTGAAAGAAAACCTAATTAACCTGTGAAGGTATAAATATCTCTACCTTGGGCGAACGTCGCCTGTTTCCTAGAGTGCAGTAGCAAATTTTCGCCGACGAATAGTCGGGGTCCGTTTTTGGCCCCGCTTTACCAGTATTTTCGATGGAGCCACCTCTCACATGAACATGCAGTCGCAACTGAAAGGCCGCCTAGCCCGCACGCCTTCGTTTTCCCTATCTACTGTTGAGCTGCGCGGTGTCTCAGCCGAATTCGATCAGTCCATCAAAGCGCTGCCCGCGTCGTTGGCACAGCCTGTGCGAGTTCCGACCGACTCCAAGGGGCGGGGCGAGTTTCTCAAGCAACTGGTGGCGAAATCCGCGGCCAAGCTGGCCGCGGGGGGCACAGCGCTGATCCTTGTGTTGCTTAGTACAGAGACGGCCCAAGCGCAGTCATCGGACGTGTCTCTGCGTAAATTGGATGGGGTGAAGTCTATTGAGGTTCTGCCCGATGGAACCGCCGAGGTCACGCTGGAAAACGGGGCCGTCATGCGCCTTCCTGCGGGCAGTTTCACCGTGTCTGGCAGCGAGGTTCTGGTCTCTGAGGCGGTCGCGCTGCAGATGACAGAAGCCGCAGCCGCGGGCGGAGGTGTGTCCGGGGGAACGCTGGCCGCAGTCGGCGGAGGGCTTGCCTTGGCCGGAGCCGCCGGTGGCGGCGGTGGCAGCAGCGATGGAGGTGGCTCGGGATCGACGACTGCCCCCACCACGGGTACGGTCGTAGACGGCTATCTGGTCAACGCCACCGTCTTTCAGGATTTAAACGGCAACGCGATTTTTGACGCAGGTGAGCCAAATACAACCACCGATGCGCAGGGCAACTATTCGATCACCTTGGATCCCTCCAACCCGACGGCCAAGATCGTGTCGATTGGTGGTACGGATTCCTCGACGGGCCAAGCGTTCACGGGCACTCTGACTGCCCCGGCGGGTTCAACCGTCATCACCCCGCTGACCACACTTGTCCAGAGCCTTGTCGAAGCCAGCGCCGACAGCGACACGCCGCTGACCGCAGCCGAAGCAAATGAGCAACTGGCCGCCGCGCTGGGTCTGGGCAGCGACACCAACCTGTTGGAGCTTGACCCGGTCGAAGAGATCGAAAACGCCAGCGACCCCTCTGATGCTGCAGCTTTTGCGGCTGCCGCTCAGGTTGCCGCAATCATCTCGGCGGCTGCCGCGGCGCAGGATGACGCCCAAGGCAGTTCGGACGCCTCCGAGGCCGCGGCCGCATCGCTCGCACAACAGTTGCTGGACGCAGCGGCTGGCCCCGGTGATCCTGATCCGTCTTCGGTTCTGAGCGATGCAGATGCGATTGCAGCAGCGTTGGAAGAGGCTGAGGTTGAAGCGAGCGAGGCCAGCGCGATTGCGAATGGTGTTCAGGCCCTGAACGAGAACATTGATGAAGCCGTAGCAAACGCTGACCCCGGTGATCTTGATGGCCTGCAAAACGAGATCGTGGCCAACCAGGAAGTTGCGCAGGGGACGCTTGTCGATCTGGTGGAATCCGGTGATATCGTCACGACTGACCCTGCTGATCTAGCTGACGAGGCTGACGCAATTGTTCCACTGCAACCAGTTGTTGCGTCTGAGGATTTCTTGGGTACTTACGGCCCGTCAAATCTGGATAGCGCCCCGGTCGTATCGGGCACTGGTCGCCCCGGTAGTCTTGTCCGGGTGACCTTCAGCGATGGCGATGACGCGACAGTTGATGTCAGCCGAACTACGACAGTTGATGGTGCAGGCAATTGGCTGCTCACATTTGTCGCCGCTGATTTCCCCACAGCAAGCGGGGCTTATACGGTTGAGGTCGCCGCCGCGCCTTTGGGCTCGTCTGTGTTCACCGTTCCGGCGGTCTCGGGGGGCAGCTTTGATGTTGACCTTACGCCACCGGCGGCACCTGTCGTAGATACTGTGTCCAGCGACGACGCTCTGGCATTGGAAGAACGCGAGTCGGACCTGACAGTGTCAGGCACCGCCGAGGTGGGCGCAACTGTTTCCGTGACAATCGGCGGGGTGATTCTGACGGATACGGCCGCCGCAGATGGCTCGTTCAGTGTCACCTTTGATGCCAGCGACATTCCCGGTGATGACTTTACCATCAGCGCCGATGCGGCTGACAGCCTGGGCAACACCAGCCCCGCTGCTGATCGTGACGTTACGGTCGAGCCTGAGGCGAATCTGGACCCGACCATTGATCCGGTCTCGGGCACGCTGGGGTCTGCGGAACTGGCATCGGGCCTGACGGTCACCGGCACAGGCCGCGCAGGCAGCACGATCACCGTGTCCATCGACGGCGAGGATCAGAGCGCAACCGTTGGCGGTGACGGTACGTGGAGTGTTACATTTGCCGAGGCAGATCTGCCGGGTGCAAGTGACGACTATACTGTTTCTGCCGTGGCAACCTTGCCGCCGACCTCGTTCACCAGCGGGCCGGTTGACGGCGGAGGGTTCTCGGTCGATCTGACAGCCCCCGATGCACCGTCGATCGACACCGTAGCGGGCGACAATGCGCTGGAGCTTGAGGAGCAGGGCGCTGACTTGACCATCACCGGCACTGCCGAGGCAGGCGCGACAGTTGAGGTCACCGTCAACGGCGTGGTTGAAACTGTGGTTGCGGATGCGGGCGGCGCGTTCTCGGTCACTTTTGACACGGCGGATGTGCCCAGCGCCGATTTCTCGGTAAGCGCCACGGCGACGGACCTGCTGGGCAATGAAAGCAGCGCGGCGACGCAACCCGTCACGGTCGAGCCGGTCTCGGCCCTGACGCCCACAATCACGCCGGTTTCGGGCACGTTTGGCCCAACCGAACTGGCCGCAGGGCTGGTGGTGTCCGGTACGGGCCGCGCGGGCAGCACCGTGACCGTGGATATTGACGGCGTCACGCAGGACGCAACCGTCGATGGCGACGGCAACTGGACAACCACCTTTGCAGAGGCCGATTTGCCGGACGCGACGGGGGACTATTCGGTCTCTGCTACGGCAACCTTGGCAGGCACGTCCTTCTCCAGCGGTTCGGTCTCGGGCGGTGGTTTCTCGGTCGATCTGGACGCCGCAGCCGCGCCTGTTCTGGATGCGGTCGCAGGCAACAACGCCATTGAATTGGAGGAAAGCGGCTCGGCCCTGACCGTAACCGGCACCACCGATGAAGGCGCGACGGTTGAGGTCACAATCGGCAGCGTCACCCTGACAGACGTGGCCGGTGTGGGCGGCACGTTCAGCGTGACCTTCGATGCCGCTGAAGTTCCGACCTCGGACTTCTCCATCAGCGCTGTGGCGTCGGATGATCTGGGCAATACCAGCGCCTCGGCAACCCAGGCGATCTCGGTCGAGCCGGTCTTGGCCCTGACCCCGACCGTTGATCCGGTCTCGGGCGTCTTGGGTGCGGACGATTTGGCAGCCGGCCTGACGGTCACCGGGACAGGCCGCGCCGGCAGCACGGTCACCGTGACGATTGATGCTGAGAATCAGGAGGCCGTCGTGGACGGCGACGGCAACTGGAGCGTCACCTTCGCCGAGGCGGACCTGCCTGCGACGACGGGCGACTACGCGGTGTCCGCCGTGGCAACCTTGCCTCCGACCGCTTTCGCCAGCGGATCGGTTGATGGCGGCGGGTTCTCCGTCGATGTGACCGCGCCCGATGCGCCGGTGATTGACAGCGTAGCGGGCGACAACGCTCTGGACCTGGAAGAGCAAGGCGCGGACCTGACCATCACCGGCACCGCCGAGGCCTTTGCCTCCGTAGAGGTAGCGGTCAATGGGGTCGTGGAAACCACTGTCGCCGACGATGGTGGCGTGTTCTCGGTGACCTTTGCAGCGGCGGATGTTCCAGCCGCGGATTTTTCGGTCAGCGCCACGGCCACGGATGCGGCGGGCAATACCGGTGCCGAGGCCACTCAGGCCGTGACGGTCGAGCCGATTTCGACCCTGACGCCCACAATCACCCCGGTCTCGGGCACATTTGGCCCGACCGAACTGGCCACCGGGCTGGTGGTATCCGGCATGGGCCGTTTGGGTAGCACGGTTACCGTAACGATTGATGGTCAGGATCAGCAGGCCGCCGTTACCCCCAATGGCAGCTGGAGCGTCACCTTCGCTGAAGCAGACCTGCCAGACGCCAGCGGTGACTATTCGGTGTCTGCCGTGGCGACTTTGCCGCCGACCTCTCTGTCCAGCGGGTCGGTTGATGGCGGCGGTTTCTCGGTTGACGTAACCGCACCTGACGCGCCGCTTCTGGACGCGGTCGCTGGTGACAATTTCATCGACCCGTCCGAGCAAGCCGATGATCTGGTCATCTCGGGCACGGCCGAGGCGTTCAGCACCGTCACCGTCACAATCGGCGCGGACTCCGAGCAGGCGACGGCTGACGTGAATGGTGATTTCTCGGTTACTTTCGCCGCTGCGGATGTTCCAACCTCGAATTTCCAGGTCACTGCGGTCGCCGTAGATGCGCTGGGCAATACCAGCGTGGCAACAGATCGCTCGGTTCTGGTAGGTGCGGTGGGCCAGATCATCACCGGCACCAGCGGCGATGATGAGCTGTCGGGCACACCCGGTGACGATACAATCAACCCGGAAGGCAACGATGGTGAGGCCGGAGGCCTCGATATTATCAACGGCTCTCTGGGAGATGATGAGATCGACCTGAGCACATCCGGCGGCACCAGCTTTGTTGAGCTGAACTACGCCGCGTTGGACGGCCCGATCAACGTTACACTGGACTATGCCAACAACACGGGTTCGGTGAATAAAGGTGCCGATGGTACCGACACGCTGATCAGCCCGGAAACTCCGGGCGAGGCGTTCGGGATCGGCCTTGTTGGGACGCAGGGCGACGACACATTTACTGTCGTTCAGGACGGTGTCGAGACATGGGCGGGCATCTTCTACGAAGGCGGTGATGACACCGTCAACGTGACGTTGGACACCGGCATTGTACGTGTGAACGCAGTGACCAAGGACCCTGCGGATGAAGATGTCACGGCGGATCTGACCACGGGCGATATCACTTTCGCCAGCGGCTCGATTGATCTGAACGTGACCGGCTCCGGCGGCCAGATTGAATTGGAAACCGGCGATGGTGATGATGACGTAACCGGCTCTGATGCGGATGAGCGGTTCATTCTGGGCGCAGGTACCGACACGCTAGATGCGGGCGGCGGTTTTGATACCGTGCGCTATGACCGCAGTGTCGTGACCGATGGTGTGACGGTGAACCTGCAAACCGGGGTCGCAACCGGTATTTGGGACGGTCAGGCCTTTACCCATAACCTGTCCAATGTTGAACGCGTGCGCGGCTCACGCACCGGAGATGACAATCTGACGGCGGCCAATACCGGCTCGCGTCTGGAAGGCCGTGGCGGCGATGATACGCTGATCGGCGGTGTTGGCGACGACCTGCTGATCGGTGGCGATGGTGCGGATACGTTCTTTGTCGGACGTGGCAACGACACCATTCAGGACTATCAGGGCGACGCCATCGACACGATCGAATTGGACCCTGCCTACACCGAGGCCGAAATAGACGCAGCTGTTGCGGCGGCGGTGCAGGATGGCGACGCTGTGGTGGTCACTTTCGTTTCGACCGGTGCAACGCTCCGGTTGGAAGGCTGGACGGTTGCCGAGCTACAGGCCGAAAATGCCGCCGGCGGATCGGATATCGTGGGTACGCCGGGCAATGACCTGCTTGTTGGCACTGCCGGCGATGACACAATTGATCCACAAGGTAACGATGGGAATGATCCGGACCGAGTCATTGGGTCACTAGGCGATGATACGATCGACCT
Organism: Ruegeria sp. AG1; assembly: GCF_056541705.1. Lineage (NCBI taxonomy): Bacteria > Pseudomonadati > Pseudomonadota > Alphaproteobacteria > Rhodobacterales > Roseobacteraceae > Ruegeria > Ruegeria sp. AG1. Next base: position 81,048 of record NZ_JBQFYU010000008.1, read on the forward strand.
GACCAATACCGGCGCCGATAGCTTTGTTACGTTGGAATATGGTGGTTTGAGCGGCCCGATTGATGTGACGCTGGACTACTCGCTCAACGAGGGACAGGTGGTCAAAGGTGTTGGCGGAGTTGATGGAACGGATACGTTGATCAACCCGAACACAACTGGTGAGGCCAACGGGATTGATATCTTTGGCACTGCTGAAGATGATACCTACACCATCACTCAAAACGATGCGGGAACCTTCACGGCGATCGTCTATGCCGGTGGTGATGACACCGTCAATTTGGCGCTCGATTCGGGTGTTGTACGTGTCACGTCATCGGATTCCGAAGACGTCACAGCAGATTTAACCACGGGCGACATTTCATTCGTTGGTGGCTCGATCGACCTCAATGTTACCGGTTCTGGTGGCCGGGTTGAGCTGGTGACCGGCGATGGTGACGACACTGTTACCGGCTCGGCCTTGGATGAGCGTTTCATTCTTGGGGCCGGAACCGACACGCTGGATGCAGGCGACGGGATTGACCTCGTGCGCTATGACCGCTTCCCCGTTTCTGATGGCGTAACCGTCAACCTTGAAACAGGCGTTGCAACTGGTACATGGGGAGGTCAGGCCTTCTCGCACAGCTTGTCGAATGTCGAACAGGTACGCGGCTCGCGGACCGGGGGTGACAGCCTGACGGCGGCAGATAGTGGTTCCTTCCTTGACGGCCGCGGTGGCGATGACACGCTGATCGGCGGTGCCGGAGACGACGTGCTGGTCGGCGGCAGCGGTGCTGATACGTTCTTTGTCGGGCGTGGCAACGACACAATTCAGGACTACGAAGGCGACTCAATCGACACAATCGAACTCGAACCGGCTTATTCGGAAGCGGAAATCGATCAAGCCATTGCAGACGCGGTACAAGATGGCGAAGCAGTAGTTGTCACCTTCGTGTCGACCGGCGCGACTGTGCGGTTCGAGGGTTGGACTGTAGCGGATCTACAAGATGAAATCGGGGGTAGTGGTACCGACATTATCGGCACGTTTGGTGATGATGTTCTGGACGGCACCTCTGGTGACGACTTCATCGACCCGCAGGGCAATGATGATGGGTTTGACCTCATCAACGCCTCGACTGGAGATGATGAAATCGACTTCTCGAACTCGGGTGGTGAAAGCTTTGTCGAGCTGAATTATTCAGTGCTAGACGGCCCGATCACGGCCTCGATCGACTATGCCAACAATACGGGCTTTGTCGACAAGGGCGCGGACGGGTTCGACTCGCTGACCAACCCCAACACAACTGGGGAATCTCTTGGTATCGGACTTGTCGGAACCGCTGGCAATGACACCTACAATATCACGCAGGGTACTGGCTTTTCGTGGGCCGGGATTGTCTATGCCGGTGGCAATGACGTGATCAATGCTAGCCTGAACGAAGGTATCGTCCGTGTTGATACAAGCGGCGAGGCAACCACGGCTGATCTTTCGAGTGGCCTGATCAGCTTTGCCAGCGGAAGCATCCAATTGAATGCGACAGGCTCTGGCGGTCGGATAGAGCTTCGGACATTTGACGAAGACGATTCTATCACCGGTTCGGATGCGGATGAGCGTTTCATTTTGGGTGCGGGGACCGACACGCTGGATGGTGGCGCAGGTTTTGACACCGTGCGCTATGACCGTGGTGATGTGACGACGGGTGTGACCGTGAACCTTGCCACCGGGATCGCGACCGGCTTGTGGGATGGTCAGGCCTTTGAACATAGCTTGTCCAATGTCGAAGCGGTGCGCGGTTCTCGGACAGGAGATGACACCCTGACAGCGGCGGATACGGACGCGTTCCTGGATGGTCGTGGTGGCAATGACACCATCACTGGCGGTGTGGGTGAGGATATCCTCATCGGCGGCGAGGGTGATGATACGTTGCAGGGCAACGCTGGCGAAGACTTGTTCATCGTTGGACGTGGCAATGACATCATTCGCGACTTTGAAGCCGGGATCGACGACATCGAACTGGACAACAGTGCCACGGATGAAGAAATCGCCCTAGCTGTGCAAAACGCCGAACAGATCGGCGATGATGTCCGGATTACCCTGCCGGATGGCGCGACGATCCTGTTCGAAGACTGGACGGTTGCGAACTTCCAGCAGGAATATGCGGATCGCTTTGCGGTCAATCCGATCATCGGAACGGACGGTCCGGATGTTATCGATGGAACCGATGGCAATGACTTTATCAACCCGCTGTCCAGCGGTGATGGAGATGATGTCATCAACGGCTCTCTCGGTGATGATGAGTTTTTTCTGTCAGACGTGGACAGTGAGAGCTTTGTCGAGCTGCGCTATGACGGACTGACCGGACCGATCGAGGCCTTCGTTGATTTCGCCAACAACAATGGTGTGGTCAACAAGGGCGGCGATGGCGTGGATACCATTACCGATCCGCTTGCAGCCGGCGAAGCCTTTGGCCTGGGGATCTCCAGCACCTCTGGGGATGACACGATCAACATCACTCAGGGCAGCGGTTTCTCGTGGTTCGGAGCATTTTATGCGGGCGGCAATGACACCATTAACGCCAATCTGAACTCGGGCATCATCCGTATTGATACTGGCGGTGGCGCGACGACAGCAAACCTCGATACGGGCGACATCACCTTTGCTGGTGGGTCCATTGACCTGAACGTGACAGGTTCGGGTGGCCGGATTGAACTGCGGACCTTTGACGATAATGACAACGTGACAGGTTCTGACAGAGACGAACGTTTCATTTTGGGCGCTGGTACCGATGTTCTGGATGCGGCAGGCGGATATGACGTCGTGCGATATGATCGTGGCGACGTAACGACTGGCGTGACCGTGAACCTGGCAACAGGGATCGCGACCGGTACATGGGACGGTCAGGCATTTACTCATACCCTGTCGAATGTGGAAGAAGTTCGCGGCTCACGTACCGGCGACGACACACTGACGGCGGCGGATACCGGCTCGGTCCTCGAAGGGCGCGGCGGTGTAGACACCTATACGGGCGGTGCGTCCGAGGACATCTTCATTGTGGGTGAGGGTCATGATGTCGTCTACAATTTCGATATCGACGTCGATCAACTACAAGCTCGGAATGGTGCCTTTGAATTCGGGCTGCCGGATTATGAGGATGTCATCTTCGACGGTCAGCCGTCCCTGCGCTTCAACCTCAGCCCTGACGACTCTGTCACACTGGTCGGATGGCGCGCACAAGACCTTGAAAACTCGATCGCGGAGGAGCTTCTGTCGCTGACACCCGGGCGGATGAACAATCCGGCCACGCTGACAGTCGCTGGCGCGGGGAACCTTGCTCTGATCGCGTCGGACATCACCGAGTTCCTGCAGACGCAATCGACGACCGAGTTCACATTCTTCGAAGTTGGTGCAGCGGAAAACTACGCCTTGTCGGTCACCGGCAGTGGGTTGTCTCTGTCCGGCCTACCCGGCAGCGAAGTTCTCTCGGGCACGGTCGACGCAGCCACCCTTACCTTGGATGGCAGCCCGGTTTGGTCACTGACGGATCTTGAAATTCCGTTTACCGACTTTGCTGCAATGCTCGACAGCGCCACGAATGAAGGGGCGATCGACTACTCGCTCGGCATCGGAGATCGTGATCTGATCGTTGTCGCTGATGATGCGGCGCAGGATATCCGTATCGAAGGCGTCGATCATTGGATCGAGGCGGGCGGTGGCGATGATGCCGTCACCTTTAGTGGTGGTGGCAACGCAGCCATCATTCTCGGGGGTGGCGCTGACACGGTCGATATCGCGGGAAGCACCCCGTCAGAGGATCGTGCGTTCATCTATATAGACCCAGCCGACTCGGGCACCAATGTGATCAACGGCTTCCGCTTCACCGATAGCGAGGATTCCGGCGACCGCATTGTGGTTGAAGAAGATCTGGCCGTGTTCTCGATTGCATGGGAGGTCGACGATGCGACCGATCAAGGGGATCTGGACTCGATCGCGGCAACATTTGATCCGATTGGACCGGGCGAATACGCTCTGTTCTTCGATCAAAGCGGCAATGCCGTGCTGCAGGACCTCATCGAAGGTGGCGCACCGGGGGCGAACTATACTCTGGGCGACACCATCGCGAGCTTCACCAACGCGGATGTCAGCGGACTTTCGGGAAGCAATCTGGGCGGATACAACCTCGAGGGCTTCCTGGTCTACTCCGAGATCGACCTACCGCCCGCTTCCGAGCTGGTTTAACGCCCCGGAGGGTGCCTATGACTTCACCCGTCGCGATCACGCCGCAACCTCTGACACACAAGGACTGCGCCGGTTTACACTGGCGCAGTCCTTCCGATTTCGGTTTTGCCGATCATGTGCCCTCGGTTCTGGTCGGGGTGTCGGAGCTGTCGTCGGTGACGCTTGAGATGCCCTGGTATTTTGCGCAGGCCCGCGGCAAGTGGCACGCGCTTGCGCCGTTGAACTCGGACGCAGGGCTGAAATTGAACCACGTCCCGTTCCTGCTGCGCATGTATCCGTTCACCCTTCTGCCGGACGCGGACAGTTTCGTGCTTGGCATCTGGCAAGACCCTGACTGCATCGGCGAAACCGGGCACCCGATCTATGACGGCGCGCAGTTGCACCCGAGGTTGGAGCCGGTTGCCAACGCGTTCTCTCGCTTTGTCAAAGGCTTGGATGCGCTGCATAAAATCGGTGCAGCGTTGCAAGAGGAGGGTGTTCTGCAAACGAGACCTCTACAAGCCAGTGACACCGTCCAGCTGTTTCAAACGGATGAGGATGCACTGCGCGCTCTGCCAGCAGATAACCTGTCTGAGCTTGCGAAATCAGGTGCGCTGGGGGCGGCATATGCGCAGTTATTGTCACGCAATCATTTAAAAAGAACGGCAAGGCCCAAGGTTGCTTCCCAACCGCAAAATACTCCTGTAACGCGAGAGGAAGGCCGCGCCTTTCTGGATGCATTGACCGATGATCTTCTGGAGGGCGCTGAACTAAAACCAGGAGCGTTGGCACCATGAAGACTTGGTTGTCGGTTGTGATGACCACACTTGTTTTGGCGGGGTGCAGTGAGGATTTGCAGGGCACGCAGTCGTTCGACCCTGCAGCCGAACCCGCCGCGCAGCCTGCGGCGGCGCAAAGCAACCTTAAGGGTAGTGTCGCACGCACGGAATTCGCCGAGCTGGTGCGCAGATCCGTAGCGACGTCGCCAACGACCGCAGCAGGCACCGCCAATGTTCTGGCCTCGCAGTCTCGTATCGAGGCTGAAAAGGGCGCGTTCCGACCCCAGCTGAACGCCGAAACTTCTCTGACGTCCGATGGGGATACGGTTCCGATCCTGCGCCTAAGCCAGATCATCTATGACGGCGGCAAGGTTTCAGGCCGTGTCGGGCTGCGCCAGATCGAGGCGCGCCAGACCTGGTTGAGCGAATTGTCTGAGCTCAGCGCCCAAAGCTTTGAGGCGATTGAGGCCATCATTGACCTTGACCGCAACCGTCGTCTTGAAGATCAGGCCCGACAAAACCTTGAACGCACCGAGGCGTTGGTTAGCGATTTGCAATCTCGGTTCGATGCCGGTGCCGGATCGGTGGCGGATCTGCTGGCGGGTCAGGGCCGCCAGTCCAATGCAGAAACCGAGCTGGCGCAGGCCGAAACAGATGTAGAACTGGCAACCGCCACCTGGATCGAAGTGTTCGGCAGCCGCCCGAGTGCCATTCCAACCATCCCTCCGGCACCGGTTTTGGCGGGCACAACCTCGCAGGTTATGGTCGAACGCAGCCCGCGTCTACGCACACAGGTCGCCGTCAGTGAGGTGCGCCAGCAAGAGGTTGTCGTGGCCGAGCGCGCCACCCGCCCAACCCTGTCCGCGATCCTCGAGACCGACTTCAACGAAGGCAGCATCGACAACGGGGCGCAGGCCCGTCTGGGCGTGAATGTCCCGATCTATCAGGGTGGCTCGGCCCGCGCCAATGTGGAAACGGCAAGGGCCAATCTGCAGCAAAGTGAGGCCGATGCAGAAGAGCTGCGCCGCGAATTGCAGCGCAATCTCTCTCAGGCTCTAGAAGAGACGAACTCGATCCAGCGACGACTTGCGACGGCCCGCCGTGCGGTCGAGATCAACGAACAGGCACTTGATGCAGCGCGGGGGCAGTTCAACATCGGACGGTCGACCATCGTGCAGATTCTGGATGCTCTGCGCGAGCTGAACCTGGCTCAGGTGCGGGTCATCCAGCTTGAGGCACAGGCGCGCCGGGCTGAATATGCGGTGCTTGCGGTGACAGGCGATATTCTGGATGCGCTGGGCGTCGCACAACCGACTGATCCAACCTTGTGATATTCCCATGACCCCAACCGCCACAGACCCGCTGATCACCCATCTTCAGCTTTTGACAGAGCGGTTGGGCCACGGGCTGTCCGAAGCGGATCTGTTTCGCGTTTTCAAAGGCAGCAGTGAGGCTTACGCGGTCAAGGACGCGGTTAGCGCGCTTGAAGCGGCGGGCTACAAGGCTGATTTTGGTAAGGCACGCTTGCTCAAGCTCGACCCGATCCTGTTCCCGGTCCTGGCCTTCGACGCGGATGGGGTGCCGTTTGTGGTCCTCGACCGCGAAGACAAGGACCGCTTTCTTGTCATTGATGCCAGCAGCGGATCTGCTGAGCCTCAGATCTGGCGACGCAAGGACCAACGCATTGCCAAAGCGCGCTGGATCCTGCGCGCCTCACGCGCCCGCCGCTCGGATGAGGATCGCACGACCCCGCAAGGCCATTGGTTCTGGTCGGCGTTCAGCGATCTGCGTGGCGTGTATGTTCAGATCATCCTCGCGGCGATGGTGACCAGTATTTTGGGGCTGGCGACCTCATTGTTCACCATGGTGGTCTACGACCGCATCCTGCCGAATGAGGCGGTGGACAGCCTGTTGGCGCTGGTCGCCGGGGTCGGGTTCGCGCTGCTGTTCGACTTTCTGATCAAGAACCTACGGTCTCGCTTTATCGACACGGCCGGCAAGCGAGCGGATATGAAGATTGCCGAGCGTTTGTTCAATCAGCTCATGGCGCTGAAGATGAAAGCGCGAGGCGGGCAGAACGGACGCATGGCCTCGATCCTGCGGGATTTTGAGGTGGTGCGGGATTTTTTCACCTCGGCTTCGCTGGTCGCGCTGGTTGATCTGCCGTTCCTGCTGGTGTTCATCGGGGTGATCTGGGCCATCGGCGGGCCGCTGGCATTGGTCCCTGCGATTGCGGTGCCGATCACTCTGCTTTCCGGCCTGCTGGCGCAGCCGTTCCTCAGCCGCTATGCGCGCGAATCCAGTGTAGATGGGCAGACCAAGCAATCGGTTCTGATGGAAACCCTGACAGGGATGGAAACGCTCAAGACCACCGGCGCGGAACCGGTCATGCGCGCGCGCTGGGATGATACCGTGCGGGCACAGGCGGATAGTTCTGGCAAGACGCGGTTGGTGTCTCAGGGCACGGTGAACCTGACGCTTCTGGTGCAGCAGATCGCGCAGGTCGCCATTGTGTTCTATGGCGTTTTCCTGATCCGGGACGGGGTGATCTCGATGGGCGCGCTGATCGCCTGTGTGATCCTGACGGGCAAGACGCTGGCCCCGCTTTCGCAATTGGCGCAGGTGCTGACGCGGCTGAATCAGGCGCGGGTCGCCTATGGCCAGATCGACGAGCTGATGCAGCAGGAGGTCGAGCGTGAGGCCGGTCGCCGCTACTTGTCGCGCCGCACGATTGCGGGGCAGATCGAATTCAAGGGCGTCAGCTTTGCCTATGACGAGGCGTTGGGTTCGATCCTCAAGGATATCGACCTGTCGATCAAACCCGGAGAAAAAGTCGCCATTCTCGGCCCTGTCGGGTCAGGCAAAAGCACGCTGGCGCGCCTCATTCTGGGCCTATACGAACCCGATGACGGAGCGGTTTTGCTGGACGGTCTGGATTCGCGTGCCGTGGATCCCGCGGACAAGACGCGCAATATCGGGGCGGTGTTGCAGGATTGCTGGCTGTTCTCGGGCACACTGCGCGAAAACATCATCGCCGGGCGCTTTGGCGTGACGGATGATGAGGTTCATAGCAAGGCCGCCATCTCTCTGGCCGACCGGATCGCGGCGGCGCATCCGCATGGCTACGACATGCAGGTGCATGAGGGCGGCGCTGGCGTGTCCGGCGGGCAGCGTCAGGCGGTGGCCATCGCACGGGCGCTGATTGGTGATCCGCCGACACTTGTGATGGACGAGCCGACCTCTGGTATGGATGTGCAGACGGAATCGCAGGTGATCGAGAACCTGAAAGGCTGGCTGTCGGAGGACCGGACGCTGGTGCTGGTGACGCACAGAACCAGCCTGTTGCAATTGGTGGACCGGGTGATTGTCCTGAACGGCGGCAAAGTCACTTATGACGGCAGCAAGGACGATATGCTGGTCCGCAACCGCCCGGCGGCACGCGCCGTGAAGGAGGCGTAAGGATGGCCGGGGCAGATTTCACCGCAACAGCGCGCGAGCTGCGCGGCAGGCGTAGTGCCGCCGGTGGCCTGATCCTGCTGTCGGTCGTGACCTTGCTGGCCGTTGTGCTGACCTGGGCCTATTTCACCGAGATCGACGATGTAACGCGGGCCGAGGCGCGCGTGGTGCCCTCGCAACTTGTGCAGGTGGTTCAGGCAGCGGAAACCGGCACCATTACCGAGATCAACATCCGCGTTGGCGACACGGTTGAGGCCGGGGATGTCCTGATGCGCTTCGACCCCGCGCTGTTGCGGGCCGAGCTGGACACCGCCGTATCCGAGGCCACCGCCCTGCGCCTGCGCCGCGCCCGGCTTGAGGCGCAAATTGCCGGAGAGCCGTTCGACATGCCGGATCGCGAGGGCGTCGAGGGGAAACTGCTTGATGCGGAACGGGATCTGTTCCTGGCCATGGAAGCGCATCTGACCGCCGATCTTGAGGTTCTGGACGCCCGGCGCGAGATCAAGTTGGCCGAGATCGAGGCCGCCCGGATCAGCAAGGATGTGAACAATGAGACCATCGGCCTGCTGGAGGAAGAGATCGGCGTGATCCAGCCTCTGGTCGAGCGTCGGATCGAAAGCCCCATCGCCATGATCGACCTGCGCCGGGAACTCAGCCGCCAGAACGGGCAGTTGAGTGACGCCGGAAACCGCATCCTGATGGCGCAGGCTGCCCTGACCGAGATCGACAGCCAGATCGTTGCCCGCAAGCGGGAGTTTCGCTCCATCGCCAATAGGGAATTGACCGAAACACAGGCTGGACTGGCCGCGCTTGAAACCCGCATTCCCGCGCTGCAGGCCCGATTGGCGCGGGCGGAAATCCGGGCCCCGGCGCGTGGGGTGGTTAATCAGGTGCTGATCTCGACATTGGGCGGTGTGGCGCAGCAGGGCCAGACCGTGGCCGAGATCGTGCCCTTTGGCGACACTGTCACGGTCGAGGCCTATGTCGCGCCCGATGACATCGCCTTCATCCGGCCTGATCAGGATGTGAAGGTCCGTATCACGGCCTATGATGCTTCGCGCTATGGCGCGCTGGATGGGCGGGTGACACGGATCGGGGCGGATACGATTCTGGCCCCGGATGGGGAAACCTCGGTCTATGTGGTCGAGATCCAGCTGGACGGCTCGCTGACCGATGCCGATGGGCAGAAACTGGATGTGATCCCCGGCATGGTCGCGCAGGTCGATATGCTGTCCGAGCCGAAAACGGTGCTGGAGTATCTGACCAAACCGGTGATCCGCGTGAAAGATCGCGCCTTCCGGGACTAGTCCGAGATACGAAACCCCCTCTTGAACTCTGCGCCACTCGGCCCGATTTTGAGGGGGTTGGGGATCGCCTATCACGTCCAAGCGCTGAAACAGGAACACCGATATGAGTTTCATTCGACCCGAAGCCAAATTGGCCCTCTGGCGTTGGCGCGAGGTTGTCGCTGCCGGTTTTGTTTTGGTTCTGGGTCTCAGCTGGGTCAGTGGACCCGGCGGTCTGCTGGGCGTTCTGGGCTGGGTACTGGTGGCCGTCGCAGTCGCTCTGGCCGTGATCGGCGTGCAGCGTGCCCGATTTCGGACCGGGGCAGGCGGGCAGGGCGTCGTCAGCGTCGATGAGGGGCAGATCACCTATCTCGGCCCGCTGGATGGCGGCATGGTGGCAACGCGCGAGATCGAACGACTCGCGCTTGATCCGACCTCAAGCCCGGCGCATTGGGTGCTGGACCAACCGGGGCAACCTACGCTTCACATTCCTGTGAATGCGGAAGGGGCCGAGGCGCTGTTCGATGTGTTCTCGGCGTTGCCGGGATTGAAAACGCAACAGATGCTGGCCGAACTCCACGGCGGGTCACGCCATCCGGTGGTGATCTGGGAAAAAACCTCCTCTCGCCCGGCCCACCTTAGGCTGCATTGACACTGGCGCGGTTTGCGCTCAGGACTGACCGATAAGACAGACACATCAGGATCGGAGATCGGTTCATGTCCATCCCTCAGTCCGGCGGCGGTCCGATCGAGCGCCACGAGCAATTGGCCGAATATCTGGAATCGGGCTGCAAGCCCAAGGCCGATTGGCGTATCGGGACCGAGCATGAGAAGTTCGGCTATTGCAAAGACACCCTCAAACCGCTGCCTTTTGAAGGCAAACGTTCCATCGTTGCGGTGCTTGAAGGGCTGCGCGACCGCCATGGCTGGGCCGAGGTGCGCGAAGCGGGCCATCTGATAGGTCTTGAAAAAGACGGCGCAAATGTCAGCCTTGAACCTGGCGGCGCGCTGGAACTGTCGGGCGCTCCGCTCGAGACGATCCACGAGACCTGCGATGAGGTGAACACCCACCTGCGCGAGGTGAAGGACATCGCCGATGAAATCGGCGTGGGCTTCATCGGTCTGGGCGCTGCTCCGATCTGGACCCACGAAGAGATGCCGCTGATGCCCAAAGGGCGCTATCGGCTGATGAACGACTACATGGAAGAAGTCGGCACCATGGGCCGTGCCATGATGCGCCGCACCTGCACTGTTCAGGTCAATATCGACTTTGGGTCCGAGGCCGACATGGTGCAGAAACTGCGCGTGGCGCTGGCGCTGCAACCGGTAGCGACGGCACTGTTCGCAAACTCTCCGTTCTTTGAGGGCAAGGTGAACGGCCAGAAAAGTTGGCGCAGCCACATCTGGCGGCATCTGGACGATGCGCGCACCGGCATGCTGCCTTTCGTGTTCGAAGAGGGCTTCGGGTTCGAGCGCTACGTGCAATACGCGCTCGATGTGCCGATGTATTTCGTCTATCGCGACGGCCAGTATATCAACGCGCTGGGCATGTCCTTCCGCGACTTCCTGAAGGGCGAGCTGCCCGCGCTGCCTGGTGAGACACCGACACTGTCCGATTGGGCCGACCATCTGACCACGGCCTTCCCCGAAGCGCGGATCAAGAAATTCATGGAAATGCGCGGCGCCGATGGTGGCCCATGGCGTCGTCTGTGCGCGCTGCCTGCCTTCTGGGTCGGTCTGACCTATGACCAGACCGCGCTGGATGCGGCGTGGGATCTGGTCAAAGACTGGGACGCTGAAACCCGCGAGGAACTGCGTGTTCAAGCCGCCGTTCAAGGCCTGCAGGCCAAAGTTGGGGACATCAACATGCACGATCTGGCGCGTGAGGTCGTGGCGATCTCTGAGGCGGGTCTGAAAGCCCGTGCTTTCCCCGGTGCTGGCGGTCTGGTCCCGGATGAGACGCATTTCCTGAACGCGTTGAAGGAAAGCATCGACACCGGCAAGGTGCCCGCCGATGAGTTGCTGGAACACTACACTGGCGACTGGAACGGCGACCTGACCCGGATTTTCCCCGAATACAGCTATTGATCCGCCCGGTCCCGCTTGCATTCGCGGGGCTGGCCCGATAGCAGGTTGGCGACCAAATTCAGAGGGCGTCATGGACGATCTTAAGGCAAAATATCTGGGCCAAATCGCCGAGGCTGGCGACGAGAACGCGCTTGAGGCGATCCGCGTCGCTGCCGTGGGCAAAAAAGGCGAGGTCGCGCTGAAGATGCGCGAGCTGGGCAAGATGACCCCCGAAGAGCGTCAGGTCGCAGGCCCCGCGCTGAACGCCCTGAAGGATGAGATCAACTCGGCCCTCACCGCCAAGAAATCCGCGCTGGCCGATGCCGCGCTGGATGAGCGTCTGCGCACCGAATGGCTGGACGTCAGCCTGCCGACCCGCGCGCGCCGTGAGGGCTCGATCCATCCGATCAGCCAGGCGACCGAGGAGCTGACCGCGATCTTTGCCGAACTGGGCTTTGCCGTGGCTGAAGGTCCTCGGATCGAGGACGACTGGTATAATTTTGACGCGCTGAATATCCCCGGCCACCACCCCGCGCGGGCCGAAATGGACACGTTCTACATGCACCGCGGCGATGGCGATGATCGCCCGCCGCATGTGCTGCGGACCCATACCTCGCCGGTGCAAATTCGGTCGATGGAGAAACAGGGCGCGCCGATCCGCGTGATCTGTCCGGGCGGTGTGTACCGCGCCGACTATGACCAGACCCATACGCCGATGTTCCATCAGGTCGAGGGGCTGGCGATTGATAAAGACATCTCGATGGCGAACCTGAAATGGGTTCTGGAAGAGTTCGTGAAGGCCTTCTTCGAGGTCGATGATGTCGAGCTGCGCTTCCGCGCCTCGCACTTCCCGTTCACCGAGCCGTCGGCCGAGGTCGATATCCGCTGTTCCTGGGACAACGGTCAGCTGAAGATCGGCGAGGGCGACGACTGGATGGAGATTCTGGGCTCGGGCATGGTCCACCCCAAGGTGATCGCCGCCGGTGGCATTGATCCTGAGGTCTATCAGGGCTTTGCCTTTGGCATCGGGATCGACCGTCTGGCGATGCTAAAATACGGCATTCCTGATTTGCGGGCGTTTTTTGATTCTGACCTGCGTTGGCTGCGGCACTACGGGTTTGCAGCGCTGGATATGCCGAACCTGCATGGTGGTTTGTCGCGGTAAGTGTACCTTTTTGGGGTATACCTCTCGAAGTACTACGACTGGTGCTTTGCTTTCGCGAGCAGACATGGGCTTTGGGTTGGAGCCGCCGTACATTTTGTGTGGCTCTCAGGGTTTGTTGTGATCCTAAACATTGCGCCGGGTTGGGTATCTGGAATTGTCCTGATTGTTTCAACACCGACGCTTGGTCTCTTTATGTTGGCATACCACCGAGCAGAGCGTCAGCGAGAAAGAGCTATGCGCGAACTGAAAGATCAACAATCTCAGTTGTGGAAAACTAAGAAACTCATCGGATGGTACAAAAGGTAAGCGGGGACCGAAGGCCCATAGGCCGCCGCGCCATCTGTCGTTCATTGTTGCGCCCTTGGTTCAAGCCCAATGGACGACACCGCCCGCACGGGCTGGCGATTTGTGTCTGCCCGCGCAACGCTCGAACAGTGCGCGGATTTGGCTTCGATAAAGTGCCCAATACAGACCAAGGATCGCCATCCCGCGGTCTGGCAACAGCGCGGCTTGTTACAGGTTCCCACAGGGTTGTGACGTGACAGTTGGCGTCAGGCGGCTAGGCTCCGGCCTATGATCTATCGACTGCTTCTTTTGCTGCTGATCGCAACCCCGGCCCTCGCCATGGGGCCTTGGAAATCCGACTGTCATGGCGATACGGCCTGTGAGGTCGGCGACCGCTCCTACCATGTGCTGGAACCTGAAGGGTGGGACGGCGAAACGCCTCTGCCCGTGTTGTTGCATTTCCACGGTTGGGCGCGGCAGGGGACCGTCGTGGTGAACCATGAGCGTATTGCCGGGGCGACCAAGTTGCGGGGCGTATTGCTGGTGGCCCCGAACGGGCTGGGCAAAAGCTGGGATTTCTGGACTTCGGGCACGGGCGACGTGCCCTTTGCCGACCGAGTGTTGGAGGATGTCGCCAAGCGCTACCCGGTTGATCCCGACCGCATCTATGTCTCGGGCTATTCCTTCGGCGGCGCGATGGCGTGGCGCTTTGTGTGCCAGTCGGGCAATGACGTTGCCGCCTTGCTGGCCGTTGCAGGCAGTATTCGCCAGACCGAGGATTGCCCCGAAGCCCCGCTTGAGGCGCGCCATGTGCATGGCCTCAGCGATACTGTGATGGATTTTCCCTATGGCGCGAATGGCGACACGACCTATCCGGTGGCCCTTTGGCGCGCGAAATACGACTGCCACGACGCGACCCCGCGCGGGGATTGGAGCGTGGTGCCGATCCTGACCCTCAGTCGGGTGGAATGGACCGATTGCGCGCAGGGGCAGGTGGTGCTGGATACCCATCCGGGCGGGCATTTCATCCCCCATGGCTGGATCGGGCGGCAATTGGACGAGCTTTTGGGCCGCACCCCCACCTATCCGTGACCTGCAGCGCTTGCACCTTGGCGCAATCTTTGCCATTGCCTGTGCCGACTGGATATCTGCCAAAAAAGGCCCCGAGCAATGAAATTCACTCTGTCCTGGCTGAAAGACCACCTCGACACCGATGCGTCGGTTGAAGAGATCACTGAGGCGCTGACCGATCTTGGCCTTGAGGTCGAAGAGGTCGTGAACCCGGCGGACCGACTGGCGGGCTTTACCTTGGGCCATGTGAAACATGCCGAGAAACACCCCGACGCCGACAAGCTGCGCGTCTGCACGGTTGAGACGGATGAGGGCGATCTGCAGATCATCTGCGGTGCCCCAAACGCACGCGAAGGCATCACTGTCGTAGTCTGCAAACCGGGCATGTATATCCCCGGTCTGGATATCACCATCAGCGTCGGCAAGATCCGGGGCGTTGAGAGCTTTGGCATGATGGCCTCGGAGCGTGAGCTGGAGCTGTCGGACGAGCACGACGGCATCATCGAGCTGCCTTCGGGCGACGTCGGCGACACGTTCGTCGACTGGCTGGCCGAGAATGACCCGTCCAAGATCGACCCGATGATCGAGATTGCGATCACCCCCAACCGCCCGGATGCGTTGGGCGTTGCGGGTATTGCGCGGGATCTGGCTGCGCGCGGCGTTGGCACGCTGAAAGAGCGCGCCTATGCGCCGGTGCCGGGTGATTTTGACAGCCCGATCAAGGTGACGATTGATGAGGATACGCTGGACGGCGCGCCGCATTTCACCGGTCGTCTTATCCGTGGCGTTAAAAACGGCCCCAGCCCGCAGTGGTTGCAGGATCAGTTGAAGGCAATCGGTCTGCGTCCGATCTCGACCCTGGTCGATATCACAAACTACATGACCTACGACCAGAACCGCCCGCTGCACGTTTTTGACGCGGACAAGGTTCAAGGCAACCTACGCGTACACCGTGCCAAAGGTGGCGAGAAACTGGTGGCGCTGGATGAGAAAGAATACACGCTGCAGCCTGGCATGATGGTGATCTCAGACGACAACGGGCCTGAGTCCATCGCCGGTATCATGGGTGGTGAGGAAACCGGTTGTACTGATGAGACCGTGAATGTCTTCCTCGAAAGCGCGTTCTGGGATCACGTGCAAATCGCGCTGACCGGTCGTGCGCTAAAGATCAACTCGGACGCGCGCTATCGGTTCGAGCGTGGGATCGACCCGGAATACACGCTGGAAGGGTTGGAGCAGGCGACGCAGATGATTCTGGATATCTGCGGCGGTGAGGTTTCCAAAGTGGTTGAGGCCGGCAGGGCTCCGAACCATGCGCGGGCCTACAAGTTGGATGCAGCGCGTGTGCAGTCTCTGGTCGGGATGGATATTCCCGAAAGCGAGCAGCGCCAGACGCTGACCCGTCTGGGCTTCCGTCTGGAAGGCGAGATGGCGCATGTGCCCAGCTGGCGTCCAGATGTCATGGGTGAGGCCGATCTGGTGGAAGAGGTCGCACGGATCGCGTCTTTGACCAAACTGCAGGGCAAGCCCTTGCCGCGGGTGACCGATGGTATCCCGAATCCCGTAATGACCCCGACACAGCGTCGTCAGTCGATGGCGCGACGTACCTGTGCCGCGTTGGGGTATAACGAATGCGTCTCATATACCTTCATAGATCAGGCCTCAGCTGCGCTGTTCGGCGGTGGAAATGACGCAACGCGTCTGGAAAACCCGATCTCGTCCGAGATGAGCCATATGCGCCCGGACCTGCTGCCCAGCCTGCTACAAGCGGCGGCGCGCAATCAGGCGCGCGGCTATGCTGACGTGGCGCTGTTTGAGGTCGGACCAGTCTTCCATGACGGTGAGCCCGGCGATCAGAAGACACAGATTTCCGGCCTGTTGGTTGGCCGCAACGGTCCAAAGGATGTTCACGGCGCGTCCCGCCCGGTTGACCTCTTTGATGCCAAAGCGGATGCCGAGGCGGTTCTGGCCGCAATCGGCGCACCGGCAAAGGTTCAGATACTGCGCGACGGAGACGCCTGGTGGCATCCGGGTCGTCACGGCAAGATCTGCCTCGGCCCGAAAAAGGTTCTGGGCGTGTTTGGTGAGTTGCATCCGCGCATCCTTCAGGCGATGGATATCAAAGGTCCGGCGATGGCGTTCACCATCTGGCCGGATGAGGTGCCGCTGCCGCGCAAATCAGGCACAACCCGCGCCGCGCTGGAACTGCGCGATCTGCAAGCGGTCGAGCGTGACTTTGCCTTTGTGGTCGACGATACTGTCGAAGCTCTGACTTTGGTGAATGCTGCGGCGGGGGCTGACAAGGCCTTGATCGAAGACGTTCGCGTTTTTGATGAGTTCATCGGCGGCAGCCTTGGTGAGGGTAAGAAATCTCTGGCCATTACTGTGCGTTTGCAGCCAAAAGATGCGACGTTGAAGGAAAAGGATATCGAGGCCGTGGCTGAGAAGATCATTGTCAAGGTGTCAAAAGCCACAGGCGGCGTTCTGCGCGGCTAAGGGTGATCCACCCTCGGTCAGAAGATTTTTAGAAAGATGAAGGGGCGAATGCGCCCCTTTTTCATGGGAGGAAACGCAAGATGTTGAAGGTTTATCTTTCTGGTGAGATTCACACCGATTGGCGCGAGCAGATCATTTCGGGTGCTGAGGGGCTGGATGTCACGTTCAGCAGCCCAGTGACCGATCATGCGGCCAGTGATGATTGTGGTGTCGCCGTCTTGGGCGCAGAGCCGAACAAGTATTGGCACGACCACAAGGGCGCGATGGTGAATGCGATCCGTACGCGCAAGGGGATCTCGGACGCAGACGTTGTGGTTGTCCGGTTTGGCGACAAATACAAGCAGTGGAACGCCGCCTTTGATGCGGGCTACGCCGCCGCTTTGGGCAAGTCGATCATTGTGCTGCACGGCCCTGATCATCAGCACGCGTTGAAAGAGGTCGATGCCGCCGCGCTGGCAGTTGCGGAGGAACCGCGCCAGGTGGTGGAGATCCTGCGCTATGTTCTGACCGGCGCACTGCCGGGCTAGGTTGCGAAAAGGGCTTGCGCCCCGGGATGGTCGCAAGCCCTTTTGGTGTCAATCGCGGGCGGGTGTCATCAAGCCTTTTTGCACGGCGGGGCGGTCAAGGAACCGATCTAGATAGGCGGTGAGATTGGCGTGGTCATCCCACCCAACGACCTCTTTAGCGCCATAGAAATCCAGCCCGCGCAGCCAAGGCGCGATGGCCATATCTGCGATCGAGTAGTCTCCTGCGATCCAGTCCTGACCCTCGAGTTCCTGGTTCAGGACGTTCAGCAGGCGCTTGGCTTCATTGATATAGCGCTCGCGCGGGCGAGGGTCTTCGATCTCGCTGCCGGCGAATTTGTAGAAAAAGCCCAATTGTCCGAGCATCGGCCCAAGGCCACCCATCTGGAACATCAGCCATTGGGTGATGCGATGCTTGTCACTGGCGGATTGGCCGATGAACTGCCCGGTTTTCTCGGCCAGATAGAGCAGGATCGCGCCACTCTCGAACACGCCAATGGGGGTGCCATCTGGGCCATTGGGGTCAATGATCGCGGGGATCTTGTTGTTGGGGTTCAGCGACAGAAACTCGGGGCTTTTGACATCGGCATCGGCCAGGGTGACCTTGTGTGCTTCATAGGGTAGGCCGGTTTCTTCCAACATGATCGAGGCTTTGACCCCGTTGGGTGTCGGGAAGGAATAAAGCTGTAGGCGGTCGGGGTGTTGCGGCGGCCATTTGGCCATGATCGGGAAAGAGGCGGTGTCCAGCATGCGAAAGCTCCTGTTCGGGCGGTTCCGTTCGAGTTAGGCACGGAGTCGTGTATTTGTCAGCCCCCCAAGCTGTGCAGTGTAGGTCATCGGTTGTTTGCTGGCGAACAATGGGGAAAACTGCCGTAACTCGCACCTAGACCGATTTTTGTTTTTCACTCACAATTCAGTGACTCCCGCGCGAAAGCCGCGGGATTGATGTTTGAGAAAGGAAATGCGCGTGGATGAAGTTGCAACACAGGTGGGTGCTTTTGCGCCTCTGATCATGAGCGCGGTGAAGGCGCTGATCGTACTGATTTTGGGTTGGATCGTCGCCGGAGCAATCGCTGGCATGGTGCGGCGACGCATCAACGCGACGCCGCAGATCGACCCGACACTAGGGAACTTCATGGCCAGCCTTGTCAAATGGGCGATCCTGGCGATGGTTCTGGTTGCCGTTCTCGGGATTTTCGGGATCCAGGCGACAAGCATCGTGGCCATTCTGGGTGCCGCGTCTCTGGCGATTGGTCTGGCGCTGCAGGGGACGCTCAGCGATCTGGCAGCAGGTGTGATGCTGGTCGTGTTCCGTCCGTATAAACTGGGCCAGTTTGTCGACATCGGCGGGACAGCCGGGACGGTGAAAGACCTCAACCTGTTCACGACCGAATTGGTGACGCCGGACAATGTGCAGATCATCGTGCCAAACGGGCAATCCTGGGGGTCGATCATCACCAACTACTCGGCACATGACACGCGCCGTGTGGATTTGGTGTTCGGGATCGACTATGGCGACAGTGCGGATGAGGCGATGAAGATCATTCTGGACGTTGCGAACGCGGATGCGCGTATTCACAAAGATCCGGAGCCCTGGGTGCGTGTGACCAATCTGGGCGATAGCTCGGTCGATCTGACAGCACGTCTGTGGTGCGCAGCGGCGGACTATTGGGATGTGAAATTCGAGCTGACCAAAGCTGTGAAAGAAGCCTTCGATGCGAAGGGCGTCTCGATCCCCTACCCACATTCGGTTGAGATCCACAAAGAGGGCTGAACCCTCCCGCCCGTCGCGCGGGCATTGGAAATGCCCTCCTCCCGTTGGGCCAAGCGCCGCACTTTCGTGCGGCGCTTTCGTTTTGCGGATAGGGTATCATTCAAGACCAACCACGCCGCGCCGATAGGCGCGGCGCCATGCCCAACGCTGTAAATCGCCTTTTGGCAAAAAGGCGATTTCAGGTGCGGGAGTGTTTACGACTTGATCACCACATTGGGGGAAACGACATCAATGCCGAGGGCTTTACCAACCGCATAATAGGTCAGTTGTCCGGCGTGAACGTTCAGACCCGCCAGCAGGTGCGGGTCGTCCTGACACGCCTGTTTCCAACCTTTGTCCGCCAGTGCCAGCATGAACGGCATCGTCGCGTTGCCCAAAGCGATGGTTGAGGTCCGGGCCACCGCGCCCGGCATGTTGGCCACGCAATAGTGCATCACACCATCGACCTCGTAGATCGGGTCGGCATGGGTCGTTGCGCGCGAGGTTTCAAAGCAGCCGCCCTGGTCGATAGCCACGTCCACCAGCACCGCACCGGGCTTCATCGTCGACAGTTGCTCTCGACTGATCAGCTTCGGAGCGGCAGCGCCCGGAATCAGAACGGCTCCGATCACCATATCGGCGTCCTGGATCAGTTCAGCCGTCGCGCCAGCCGTCGAGTATTGGTTCTTGAACTGCCCGCCGAACACGTCATCCAGATAGCGCAGCCGAGGCAGTGAGCGGTCAAGAACCGTCACATCTGCACCCATGCCTGCAGCGATCTTAGCCGCGTGAGTGCCGACGACACCTCCACCAATCACGACGACCTTGGCCGGACCAACGCCGGGAACGCCACCCATCAGCACGCCTCGGCCACCATTGGCCTTCTGCAGGGTCCACGACCCGACCTGAGGCGCCAGACGGCCCGCAACCTCGGACATGGGCGCGAGCAGAGGAAGACCGCCGCTTGCGTCTGTGACGGTCTCATAGGCGATTGCGGTACAGCCTGAGGCCAGCAGGTCGTGGGTCTGATCTGGGTCCGGGGCGAGATGCAGGTAGGTGAACAGCAACTGGCCTTCGCGCAGCATCTTACGCTCACCGGCCTGAGGTTCTTTGACCTTCACGATCATGTCGGCCGTGGCAAAAACCTCTTCTGCGGTGTCCACGATGCCCGCGCCAGCAGCGATATAGGCGGCATCATCGAATCCAGCGCCAATGCCGGCACCAGATTCGATCAGCACGTCGTGTCCGCGCGCAACCGCTTCCTGCGCGGCGTTGGGCGTCATGCCGACGCGAAATTCCTGGGGTTTGATTTCCTTGGGGCAACCGATTTTCATCTGCACCGTCTCCGTTCATAAACTGCCTAAATTATGTGCAATTCAAGGCGCAATTTTTGTGAAACAAGAAGGGGCTTTGTGTTTTTTGTCGGAAGATTTTCGCGTAGACTGCAAAAATCTCGCAAAGGATTTGCAGCAATGAGCCTAGACACGACTGATCGGAAGATACTTTCTGCGCTGCAGCGCAATGGTCGAATGTCGAATGCAGAGCTGTCGGAGCAGGTAAATCTGTCCCCCTCGGCCTGCCATCGCCGGGTGCAAAGGCTTGAGGCTGACGGCTATATCCGCAATTACGTGGCTTTGCTGGATGCGCGCAAGATGAATGTGCCGACAACTGTCTTTGTCGAGATCACATTGCAGGGCCAGGCCGAAGAAGTTCTGGACGCGTTCGAAAAGGCGGTTTCGCGTATCCCGGACGTTTTGGAATGCCACCTGATGGCCGGAACCGCTGACTACATCCTGAAAGTGGTGGCCGAAGATACCGAGGATTTCGCCCGGATCCACCGTCAATACCTGTCGCGATTGCCCAAAGTGGCGCAGATGCAAAGTTCGTTCGCTTTGCGCACGGTGTTCAAAACAACCGCCCTGCCAGTTTGAACGGCGCCTATTTTCTGCGCGCAGAAAGGCAAAGGACTGCCTTGCGTCAATTCTACGGCTTGTATCCCCAGGGCGGGGCGTCCAAAATTGAAACGACTAGACCCTCGCGCTGCGCCTCCCTGTGATCCCGACAGCGCGATGTCATCAATTCATCTGATGACATCAGGCGGTTACACAAACCTGCCAGGGTGGGAACCCGAAGAATAATAAGGAGTTGACCTTGGCTTACGAAAACGATGGCGCCCCCAAAGACTGGTTGGAGGCTGAGCTGGAAGATACGCTGGATGAGGATTTCGAGATCGAATTCAGCGAGCCGATGCTGTCGATGGAAGTTCGCAAGATCTATCGGGAACAGCACCCGGACATGCTGGACCGAAAGGTCTATTTCCGAAACCTGCTGCGTCTTCAGGCCGAGTTGATCAAGGTGCAGGATTGGGTTCAGCACACTGGGGCCAAAGTCTGTATCCTGTTCGAAGGCCGCGACAGTGCGGGCAAGGGTGGCGTGATCAAGCGGATCACCCAGCGTCTCAATCCGCGCGTGGCACGGGTGGTGGCGCTGCCAGCCCCCAGCCGCCGGGAACAAAGTCAGTGGTATTTCCAGCGCTACGTGCCGCACCTGCCTGCGGCCGGTGAGATCGTTCTGTTCGATCGGTCCTGGTACAACCGTGCAGGCGTGGAACGGGTCATGGGTTTTGCGACCGAGGATCAGGTTGAACAGTTCTTTCAGGACGTTCCGGAATTTGAGCGTATGTTGGTGCGCTCGGGGATCATCTTGCTGAAATACTGGTTCTCGATCACGGATGAAGAACAGCAACTGCGATTCCTCATGCGCATCCATGATCCGATGAAACAGTGGAAGCTGTCGCCGATGGACCTGGAATCCCGCATCCGGTGGGAATCCTACACCAAGGCGAAAGAGGATATGTTCTTCCGCACCAATATCCCCGAGGCGCCGTGGTACATTGTGGAAGGCAATGACAAGAAACGCGAGCGTCTGAACTGTATCGAGCATCTTCTGACCATGATCCCCTATACGGATGTTCCGCATGAGCGGGTCAATCTGCCCGACCGCCGCTACAATCCGGACTACGAACGCCGCGTTCTGCCGGACGAGCTGCACGTACCCAAGATCTACTGATCGTGTTGTGGGGATGCGAGGCAGCGGACTGCCTCGCATCAGGATAGGCCGTCAGGCGACGTCCATCATGCAATCGAAATTGAAGAAGTTGACGAAGAAGACGTCTCCGGAGTCGTCAGACGCCATCTCCGGGCATGACGTGTCATCCGAGGATGGGTCCATATCGTCGACCATCACCAGATCCAAGTCATCCTCGGGTTCGTCCAGAGTCATGACGTCATCATTCCAGGCGAATTGATCCAACTGCATCTGTAGCTGTTGAATGAACGCCTCAATTTCGGCGAGGAAAGCTGCTACGTCGAAACAACCGCTATCAGGGTCCTCGATCTCGGTGACATTGGTCTCGGGCTGCTCGGGCTCTGGATCATCAGTCTCAGTGACGTCGGTCTCGGGTTGTTCAGGTTCCGGGTCCTCGGTCTCGGTGACATCGGTTTCGGGCTGTTCCGGTTCTGGATCTTCCGTCTCGGTGACATCGGTTTCGGGCAGTTCAGGTTCCGGGTCTTCGGTCTCGGTGACGTCAGTTTCGGGCTGCTCGGGCTCCGGGTCTTCGGTCTCGGTGACGTCAGTTTCGGGCTGCTCGGGTTCCGGGTCCTCTGTCTCTGTGACATCAGTCTCAGGCTGTTCCGGTTCCGGATCTTCCGTCTCGGTGACATCGGTTACCGGTTGTTCCTGAGTTGGGTCTTCGGTTTCCGTCACATCTGTTTCCGGTTCCTCGGGCACTGGATCTTCAGCCGGGGGCGGCGTCATGGCGGTGTCGTCAATGTCCAGCATGACCTCTGCGTCAGTTGTGGCAAAGTTTTGCGTCACCATGACTGCGTCAAAGCCCTGCATGTCGCCCGTCTCAACGCCGATCCCGATATATTTGAAATCGGGGTTCAGAATGTTGGCCCTGTGGCCGGGGCTGTTCATCAGGTTCTGGTGCAGTTGCGCGACATCATCGCTGATGCCTGGGGCGCCGCGCTCGGATTGCCAGGCGATATTCTCGCCCGTGCGCCAGCTGCCTTCCAGATCGAAACCGGCCGACTGCATGCGCTGGGTTGCGCTGGATCCGCCCGATCCGGTGTGGCTGAACCGGTCCGTATTCAGCATCCATGCGCTGTGGTCTTCTGATGACTCGTTAAGCTGTCTTTCAAGTTGCAGGGGGTCCAGACCGCGGGATGTGCGCTCTTGGTTGATGAGCGCCAGCATCTCGCGTTCTACTTCACTTCCTGTAGACATTTTTGCCTCCGTTTTATGTTTTGTCTGAGTGGACGAGCCCAGTTATCGGGGCCATCAAAGACATGAACAGAGAGGCTATGAAAATCGGCACTTTTCGGCGGGTCGGTGCAGCCGGACGCAGATTCGCTGCGCTGGAAAACGCCGAGAAAGAGGCGAGACTAAGGCTCGGCGAGTTATCGCACTGGTTGTGCAGTGGCGCGGGCAAAAACGCACTTAGAAACGACAAACCCCCGGGCGATGCCTCGGGGGTCGTCAAATAGTGTCATCCAAAGCTGGACGAGCGTCAGGTGCTTAGAGCAAACCTTCGCGCTGTGCTTTCTTACGTGCCAGTTTACGGGCACGACGGATCGCTTCAGCCTTCTCGCGCGCTTTTTTCTCGGACGGTTTCTCGAAATGTTGCTTCAGCTTCATTTCACGGAACACGCCTTCGCGCTGCAGCTTTTTCTTCAGGGCACGAAGCGCCTGATCGACGTTGTTGTCGCGAACACTAACCTGCATGTGGTTGTCACCACCTTTCTAGATAGAGTTGCAAGGAAATTGCAGGAGTTGGCCGTATAGCAAAGCCGCTCTATCTTGTCTAGTACTGTGCCCAAGCACCGGAGACCCACCATGACCGTCACTTACGAAGACACCAAACAACAGCTGCTGGACGCGATTTTGATGCATGTTCCGTTCGATGGCTGGTCCGAGGCCAGTTTTCGCGCGGCCGTTGTCGATTGCGATCTGGATGACGGTCTGGCCCGTGCGATCTGCCCGCGCGGCGCGGTCGATCTGGCGCTGGCCTACCACGCGCGGGGCGATCAGGTCATGCTGGACAGAATCAAGTCCACCGACATGAGCGAGCTGAAGTTTCGCGAAAAGGTTGCCGCTGCTGTTCGGTTCCGGCTTGAGGCGGTCGAGGACAAGGAGCTGGTGCGCCGGGGCATGACCCTGTTTTCACTGCCCAACCACGCGGCAGACGGGGCCAAGGCGGTCTGGGGGACTTGCGATCTGATCTGGGACGCGCTGGGCGATACGTCGGATGATGTAAACTGGTACACCAAGCGCGCCACCCTGTCGGGGGTCTATTCGTCGACGCTTCTGTTCTGGCTGGGGGATGATTCGCCGGATCACCAGAACAGTTGGGCCTTTCTGGACCGCCGGATCGAAAACGTGATGCAGTTCGAAAAGCTCAAGGCGCAGGTGAACGGTAACCCGCTGCTCAAGCCCTTGCTGGCCGTTCCCAATTGGTTTGCAGCTCAGGTGAAACCGCCGATGAAGATGCGGGCTGATCTGCCGGGGATGCTGAACCCGCGCAAGTAAGCATCTGGGCCTTTGCTTTTTGGCCTGCTAGGCATTGGGCAAAGGAGATTTGCCCATGACTTCGCCCGAGACCCAGACAATGCGTGCCGTCGAAATCACCGAACCCGGCGGCCCTGATGTTCTGCAACTGACCGAACGACCAATTCCCGAGCCGGCAGCCGGGCAGGTTGTTTTGAAAGTGGCCTATGCTGGCGTGAACCGACCGGACGCGCTGCAGCGCGCGGGGGCCTATGATCCGCCGCCCGGTGCAAGCGATCTGCCGGGACTTGAAGCCTCGGGCGAAGTGGTTGCCCTTGGCGCGGGTGTTGAGGGGCTCTCGATCGGTGACAAAGTCTGCGCGCTGCTTCCGGGCGGCGGATATGCTGAATATGTCGCCACGCCCGCCGCGCATTGCCTGCCCGTCCCCGATGGCATGGACCTAAAGCAAGCCGCCTGCCTGCCCGAGACCTTTTTCACAGTCTGGTCGAATGTCTTCACACGCGGAGGCCTGAAAGCAGGTGAGCGGTTCCTTGTCCATGGCGGCTCAAGCGGTATTGGGACGACGGCGATCCAATTGGCGAACGCGTTTGGCGCGCGTGTCTTTGCGACGGCGGGCTCGGCTGAGAAATGTGAGGCCTGCCTCAGCTTGGGCGCCGAAAAAGCGATCAACTACCGGGATGAGGATTTTGTTGGGGTTATGCGGGCCGAAGGGGGCGCGAACCTGATCCTCGATATGGTTGGCGGTGACTATATCCCGCGCAACGTGAAAGCGCTGGCCGAGGATGGACGTCTGGTTCAGATCGCCTTTTTGCAAGGACCCGTGACCGAGCTGAACTTTGCCCTGATGATGGTGAAACGCCTTACGCTGACCGGCAGCACCCTGCGTCCGCAAAGCGATCTGGCCAAGGCAAAGATCGCTCAGGACCTGCACGAGGCTGTCTGGCCGCTGCTCGCTGCAGGCAAGGTCGCGCCGGTGATGCACAGCGAATTCCCTCTGGCAGAGGCTGCTGCGGCGCACGCGCTTATGGAAAGCTCGCAGCATATTGGCAAGATTGTCTTGAACGTCGCGGGCTAAGCGCCCTGTTGGTCACGCAACAGCGCGCCGGTAGAGGTGCCATGTTGCGTGGCCCAGAACGGGCATTACTATGATCAGCCCCAGCAGTATTGGGATCGCGCCCAGCACCAGCAGGGTCGCGACGATGAAGCCCCAACCCATGATGACGCCGGGATTGTGGCGCAGCACGCGAACGGATGTCACAACGGCCACGGGCAGCCCTACTTTACGGTCCAAAAGAAGCGGGAAGCTGACAACGCTGACCGCCAGCGCAATTAGTGCGAAAAAGAACCCTGCAGCAGTGCCGAAGATGACCATTGTCCACCCCGCGCCTGTTGTCAGAACCTCGGTCGCAAACGCGCCCAGAGAGGCAGGCGGTTCAGGGCCGAGCGTCTGCGCATAGACGCTTTGAGCGACCATCAGCCAGACAAGCAGCAGCAGGACTAAATAGAACCCGAGCGCGAGAATGGCCCCGAAGGAGGGCGAGCGGAATACGCCGAACGCATCCAGCCAATGGACCTCTCCGCCTTGTTCGCGCTTGCGGCTGATTTCATAAAGACCAACGGCTGCGATTGGGCCGATCAGAGCAAAGCCTGCGATCAGGGGGGCCAGCAACGGCACCAAGTCCATGTTCATTGCAAAGCCTACCATCAACAGCCCGGCAATCGGGTAGATCAGCACAATAAAGATCGCATCCGCGCGGGTTTCCAGAAAGTCCGTGTATCCCGCCCTCAGGCAGTATTTCAGGTCGTCGAATGTGAGTGGCTGCACCATGGGCAGGTGGCGCACGTCCGAGCTGCCCAGGTGCGAGACGCTTTCCGAGACGTGATCGCTGGTTGCTCCAAGGCTTTGGGCCGCCCAGCTGATCGGATTACCGATAGTTTTTGCCATTTTGTTCCCTTCCTTGGCGAGTGGTGCGCCGCAGAATGGATCCGGCTGAGGGTTGCTCGTGGCCGGACCAGCCGGCAACGCCTGCGTGAAGTATAGCACAGTTTTGGAAATTCCCGAATTGCCGCCGCCGCATCGCCCGGATTGTCTTGCCGCGCAGGCGTGTTAGCTTGAGCAAAGGCAAGAGGAGGTCAGAATGCAGCAAACTGCGCGTACAGTTGTCATTGAGGAATTCGGCGGACCTGAGGTCCTACAGATCAAGGACCAGCCTTTAGGCGATCCCGGCCCCGGCGAAGTTCGCATTCGCCACGAGGCGTGCGGGTTGAACTTCATTGATGTCTATCAACGAACGGGCCTCTATCCCCTTGAATTGCCGCATGCATTGGGCATGGAGGCTACAGGTGTGATCGAGGCGGTCGGCGAAGGTGTGACGCATTTGCAGCCGGGCCAGCGCGCGGCCTATGCCAGCGCTCCGTCCGGCGCCTATTGCGAGGCGCGGGTGATGCCCGCAGCGCAGGTATGCCCACTGCCGGATGGCATCCCTTCGGAAATAGCCGCCGGGATGATGTTGAAAGGTCTGACGGTTGAATATCTGTTCCATCGCACCACCCCCTTGAAGCGTGGCGACACGGTTCTGTTTCACGCGGCTGCGGGCGGTGTCGGCCTGATCGCCTGCCAATGGGCGAAATCCGAGGGCATCAAGCTGATCGGAACCGCAGGAACGGATGAGAAATGCAGTCTGGCGCAATTCAACGGCGCGGCCCATTGCATCAACTACCGGACCGAGAACTTTGCCGAACGCGTCGCCGAATTGACCGGTGGCAAAGGTGTCGATGTGGTGATGGATTCCGTTGGGGCCGATACGTTTGACGGCTCATTGGACTGTCTGAAGCCTTTGGGCATGATGATATCCTTCGGCAATGCATCCGGGCCGGTGCCGCCAGTGAATATCGGCATTCTCGGGCAAAAAGGCTCGCTCAAGATCACCCGGCCGACGCTGTTCACGCATATTGCGGACCATGCGGTCTGTCAGGCGATGGCGCGGCGGTTGTTTGGCAAGGTTCAGGGCGGCGAGGTCAAGATCCATATCGACCAACGCTTCCCTCTGGATCAGATTGCCGAAGCGCACCGCGCGCTAGAGGCGCGGCAAACCACCGGCAGCACAATTCTGGACTTGTAAACGCAAAGACCCGGCGCAGGACGCCGGGTCTGCTCCAGCACAAAACCGGAAAAATCAGAAGCGGTAGGCCGCTCGGATCTGCAGTGTTGTGGCGTCAACATCCACACTGGACGAGTTGAAGTTGTCAAACTCGTGATAAAGCAACTCGCCTGCGATGCTGACATTCGGGGCCACGATCTGCTCATAGCCTGCGCCGATGAACCAGCCGTCGTCGCTGCCCAGATTGTCGGTGCCAGCATCCGCATAGCCGCCAACGCCGTATAGAAGACCCTGAGGGTTCACCTTGTAGCCAGCGCGCACTTTGATCCGCCAGACGTCCTCGACAGTTGCGGGGCCGAGATCGATATTGGTCCAGTCATAGTCAAAGCCGCCGCCCACGACCCAGTCGCCTAGATCGTAGTCATATCCAAGGATGATACCGCCAATCGCGCCATCACCATCGACGCCCGAGACGCTGGTGTCCACGTCGATATAGCCCAATTGCAGACCGCCGTAGAACCCTGTCCAGTTGCCCGAGGATTGGGCCATCGCGGCCCCTGCCGCTAGGGTGGACGCCGCTGTCACAATTGCCAATCTGCCTATCATGTCTTGATCCTTTCATTCCAAATAACCGCGCGCCAATTTGTGGGTCTGGCTACGCATATCCATACTCAAATACGGCCCTGCCTCAGGACCGGATCATCGTTTGTGGCATATTCCGTACTAGGTCTTGGATCGTTCAGGCCGTTTGGCCCGATGTCCGCCCGTTAGATCCGGGCTTGTCTCAATAAGATAGTTAGCGTTTTCAAAGCTTCAAATAAAATGCGGCGGCAGATCACTCTGCCGCCGACGCGTGCTGTCAATTTCAGCGGATTATTGCTGCAGCTCAGCCGGGCTTTTGTCTGCGATGGTTTCCCAGTTGGTGCTGGCTTGCTCGATGAAGCCCGGGATGTCGCCTTCCCAACGTTCCTGGATGTCTTGCGACAGGTTCAGGTACAGCTTGTCGTCAACGATTTTCCAGTGGTTCGGGTCACCGTCGAACTTGAAGCCCATTGCCGCGCCGAAGGCGCAATAGCCGCCATATGCAGGCAGGTAGGCCTCGGGGTTGGCTTCAAAAGCCACTTTGTTTTCTTCCGACGAGAAGCGGTACAGAGCGTCGTTGTGCAGGGTGGTTATGCGGTAGTCGCCCTTGGTCGCTTCGCCAGCGGTGAAATAGGCAACCGGGTCATAGCCTTGCATCGCCAAACCGGTCGAGCTTGCGTTGAGTTCAACACCAGCCGCCAGGGTCGAAGTGGCCAGAGCAACAGACAGGGCTACGCCGCCGATCAGAGATTTAAACGTGTTCATAGCTTCACCTTTCGTGAAAGGGCCGCGCGACCTCGCCTGAATTGCGATTTGCGGACCCGGGATTTTATCTTGTGAGACCGGTAATTGGCCGCCACGGAATGCAGATGGGAGGCTGGTTGATCACGTTCAAAACAATGAATTGTGATTGTGCCACGACACAGAGGTGCTGTGCAAAAATGCGGAATATCAATCAGATATCCGGGGTCAGCGCCAATACGAAATCCACCACTTTGGGGGCGGGCATTTCACAGGGACGCAGCAGCGCGCCGCTGTTTCGCGTCTGGTAGAGGTTCAGGCTGATATAGTCTGTCCCGCCCAGCTCATGCGCGACAAGCTTGTGGGATTTGCCCCCGGCCAGAACCTGCCGCGAGATCACATAGCGCTTGGCGTCTGCTCGGCCAGAGAACGTTCCGGTGGGCAGGGCGAAAAATGCCGTCAGAAAATCCTCTGGCGGGGTCACGATTTCCCGATTTTCGGCTCGGTCCGGGATTTGATACGGGCGACGTTGTCCTTATGACGCCAGTAGATCAGGAAGGTCAGGGCAATTCCGAGGATGAATGTTTTGCCGTCTGTCAGAGTGATGATCCAGGTGGTCGACAAGGCCGCTGCGG
Organism: Ruegeria sp. AG1; assembly: GCF_056541705.1. Lineage (NCBI taxonomy): Bacteria > Pseudomonadati > Pseudomonadota > Alphaproteobacteria > Rhodobacterales > Roseobacteraceae > Ruegeria > Ruegeria sp. AG1. The sequence continues at coordinate 110,749 of NZ_JBQFYU010000008.1, forward strand.
CCAGCGCTCCGGCCGAGGACATACGCCAGATCGCGACGGAGACCAGCCAGGTCAGACAGCAAGCAACGCCGACGCGCCAGTCCAGCGCCAGCCAAAGCCCGATGAAGGTTGCAACGCCCTTACCGCCCTTGAAGGCAAGCCAAACAGGCAAGCAGTGGCCAAGAAAAGCCATCAGGGCGGCAATCTGCGCCGCGTCCTCACCTGCATAGGCGCGGGCCAGCAGGACCGCCAGCGCCCCTTTGCCGCCATCCAACAGCAGCGTCAGCGCGGCGGCCGGTTTGCTGCCGGTGCGCAGAACATTTGTTGCGCCGATATTGCCCGATCCGATCTGCCGCAGATTGCCCAGCCCCATGACACGCGCGATGATCAGGCCGAAAGGGACTGATCCGATCAGGTATCCCAGGGCCGCCCACAGGGCGAGGATGGTCATTGAGCTGTCGATTTCGGGCATCAGGTTCTCCGGTAGACGTCTTTGCCGGCCACATAGGTTGCAAGGACCTTACCTTGCATGCGCTGACCGTCAAACGGTGTGTTCTGCGATTTCGATTTCAGGGCAAACCGGTCCAGCACAAAAGGCACATCTGGGTCGAACAGGACCAGATCGGCAGGCGCGCCCTGCGCTAGTCGCCCGCTGTCCAACCCCAACCGTTTCGCCGGATTCAGCGCGACGGCCCGGAACAGAGTGGGCAGGTCCAATTGCCCTGCATGAAACAGGCGCAGGGCTGCAGGCAGGAAGGTCTCCAACGCAACCGCGCCCGAGGCGGCCTCTTCAAACGGCAGGCGTTTGCTTTCTTCGTCCTGCGGCGTGTGCATCGAACTGATGATGTCGATCAGACCCGTGCGCACCGCTTCAATCACCGCTTGCCGATCATCCTCAGACCGCAGGGGCGGCTTGACCTTGAAGAAGGTGCGATAGTCGGCCACGTCCAGTTCATTCAGTGTCAGATGGTGTATCGAGGTCCCGGCGGTGATGTCCAGCCCGTTGCGCTTGGCACGTTCCAGTGCGGGCAGGGCGCGGGCGGTCGTTATCTGGTCGGCGTGATAGGCGGCTCCGGTCATCTCGAGCAACGCGATGTCGCGGTCCAGCCCCATCCGTTCCGCCATGGGCGAGACGGCTGGCAACCCGCGCAAGGCGGCAAACTTGCCGCTGGTCGCAGCGGCCCCTTTGCTCAACCCCGGTTCCTGAGGGTGCGCGATGACCAGCGCGCCGCAGGATTTGGCGTAGGTCAACGCACGGGAAAATACCTTGGTGTTGGTGATGACGTGATCGCAATCGGTGAAGGCGACCGCGCCCGCATCCTGCAGGAACCCGATCTCGGTCATCTCACGCCCTTCGCGTCCTTTGGTGAGGGCGGCCATGGGAAGGACGTTGACAGGCGCATCCGCTTGCGCCCGCCTTGTGGCGAATTCCAGCGTTTCGGGCGTGTCGACGGCGGGCAGCGTATCGGGTCGGGTGACGATGGTGGTCACCCCACCCGCCGCCGCCGCCAGCCCGGCAGATTTGTAGCTTTCCTTATGCCGCTCACCCGGTTCGCACACCTTAACGCCGATATCGACGATACCGGGGGCCAGGCATTTGCCGTTGCAGTCGATGACGTCTCCGCTGATGGCTGGGGCGTTTCCATCCCCCAGCGCCACAATGCGTCCGTTTTCGGCGTGTAGCCAGCCCAGGCTCTCCGTGCCAGTTTCCGGGTTGATCAAGCGGGCATTGGTGAAAACGACAGAAGTCATGCTGAGGCCTCTCGGGCTTGGTTCAAAGCCGCCAAAGCGGCACTAGGGTCGGAAAGGTATTCGAAGACAAGAAACAGGCGGCGCGAAAACACCACGTTCTGACCGCTGCGATGGTAGTTCAACGCGTGGTCGATCGGGACGTGTTTGGGCTTGAAGATCTTGCTGATCCACCATGCATTGCGGGTGGTCACCACATAGACACGACACCTGCGCAACAGGCGGTCGTACCAAATGAGAAATATGACGAAACCCGTGGACCCGATCAGTTTCCAATAGTCGCGCAGGGTGTCGGCGAACCACGGGCTAGCCAGCCATGCCAGACCGAGGCTCAAGATCAGAAGCCGGTAAGCCCACCCTACATGGGGCGGAAAATACCCCTGATGCGGTTGCCCGGTCCAGAGGACCTCTTCGCCCTCGGGGATATGGGTTCGCCACCACCCGTCACTCATCCCGCGGCCCTTTCGATGGCGGCTTTGGTGGCGGCGGGGTTCGCCTGATATTTGATGAGGTGCTTGTCACCGCCCCGTGTCACCACCTGAACAAAGCTGCCCATCGTATTGACGGCTTCGATCTGGTTCAGCGCGACGACCCGAGGGCCGGGGCCGGTGAGGGTGGTGTCAGACAACTCCCACGTATTGTTCAGCTCTTCCGACGCCAGATACCAGGCGCGAAAACCGATGGCGGCCAGCCCGGCTGGCGCGCCGGTCCAGACATAAGGGTTGCCGATCAGCCACAGCACCAGCATCGCGCCCGCCATCGCAATGGCGGCGAGGGTCAGGTTGGTCTGGATATAGGCGCGTTTGTCCGGGGTGAAGGTCACAGGATCAGCCATAGGGCACCTCCGATAACAAGCAGAGCGATCACCGCCATCAGGGCCGATCCAACACGGCGGGGGGCATCATTGTCCATGGGCGGTTGCGGGGCCGAGAACGGCTTGGCACTTTCGGTTTCAATTGCACCGCCGGTCCAGTTTGTGGCCTCTTCGGTGAACAGACCCAGCAAATGCTGACGAGGATCAGGGTTCAGCTGCGCTGCGCGCCCTCCAAAGGCTGCGCTGCGCACGACCATGACCCAGCCCTCGACGGCTTCAAGCATGCTGCGATCCAGTTGATCCTCGGACACGCCTCCGCCCTCATGCAGATAACCATAAAGCCCAAGGTCTTCGAGGTCGGAGACCGGGAAAATGTCGATTTGATCTGGGTCCAAGCCATTGACACCCAGAACCTGATCGGCCGCACCGGGCTCGCGCAGGAACTTGGCCTCTTCCGGGCGCATGTCCAGCGCGAACAGTCGGATCACGCCGTGTTCATGGGGGGCGACGGTCAGATCGCTCATGCGACCTCACTCAGGTTGCGGGCCAGAAGCTCCATCGCAGCCATACGTACGGCGACGCCCATTTCGACCTGTTCCTGAATGACCGAGCGGTTGATGTCATCGGCCAGCGTGCCGTCGATCTCAACCCCGCGGTTCATCGGTCCAGGGTGCATTACAATGGCATCGGGCTTGGCCTGCGCCAGTTTGGCGGCGTCCAGCCCGTAGCGGTGATAGTACTCACGCTCCGAGGGGATGAAGCCGCCATCCATCCGCTCTTTCTGAAGGCGTAGCATCATCACCACGTCGACGTCTTTGAGGCCTTCGTTCATATCGTCATAGATCTCGGCCCCGAAATCGGCGAATTGCGAGGGGACCAGCGTGGGCGGGCCGATCAGGCGAATGCGGTTCTCCATCTTGCCCAGCAGGATCAGGTTCGACCGCGCCACGCGGGAATGTGCGACGTCGCCGCAGATCGCGATGTTCAGGCGATGCAACCGGCCCTTGGCCCGGCGGATCGTCAGAGCGTCCAGCAAGGCCTGTGTGGGGTGTTCGTGCCGCCCGTCCCCTGCGTTCAGAACCGCGCAGTTGACCTTCTGCGCCAGAAGGTCCACGGCCCCGGAATGCGGATGCCGTACCACCAGCAGGTCAGGATGCATTGCGTTCAGTGTCATGGCGGTGTCGATCAGCGTCTCGCCCTTTTTGATCGAGCTGGCCTGCATCGCCATATTCATCACATCCGCGCCCAACCGTTTGCCCGCCAGTTCGAAACTGGCCTGCGTGCGGGTCGAATTCTCGAAGAACATGTTGATCTGAGTTAGCCCCGACAGAACGTCCGAATGCTTGGTCGACTGGCGGTTCAGGTCGACGTATTTTTCGGCCAAATCCAGAATGGCGGTGATATCGGATTGCGACAGATGCTCGATGCCAAGAAGGTGACGATGGGCAAAACGCATGGCGGGCTCCTGTCTGACAATCGGACCGCTTATAGAAAGCCACGCGGGCAGAGGCAACCTAAAGCGTTTCGGGTTTTATCTGAATCACTCTACGACACGAATGTGCCCCCGAACGCCGCAGGCGTGGCAGGGTATTCGTGTCTCAAGTTAAACCCGAAACGCTCTATGGTTCCGACCCTTCGGGCAGATTCTCGCACCCGCCTTCGGGCAGGCATTGCTCGCCGGGTTTGCACCACTTTCCATAACCACAGTCGATGGCCTTGATCGGAACGCATCCCTGATGGTCCGAGCATTTGAAACCGGGGCGGCATTGCGATCCGGTTTCCTCGCACAAGAACCATCCGGGACGCGTGCATCCGCCTCCCGGCAGGCACGACGACCCGCGCGCGCAGGTCAGGCCATCATCGCATATTTGCGGCGGGTCAAGGGCCTCAGGCAAACTGGGGTTCAAGTCGGGTATGGTTTTTTCACATTGCCCGCGCGCACTGCAAAAGCTGCCTGAGGGACAATCAAGACTTGAGGTGCAAGCGTTTGCCGCGGCAGGCGCGCAGCGTGTGCCACCCGCGACGCAGCGCTCGAACGCGCCACAGCTGCGACCGCCGCCGCAATAGGTTCCGCCCAAGGGAATGCAGTGACCATCAAAGCTGCACCTCTGCCCGCCCGAGCAGCAGCGGCTGCCGCAGGCAAACTGACCCGCCCGGCATTGATCCGCCCCGCCAAGCAACTGGGCCGAGGCGGGTTCGCCGCCGAGGGCAAGCGCCAAAGCTACCAGAAGGAATCGCAGAAAAGACAGCATGACGCCCGCATGGTCGGTCTGTCCCGGTGCCGAGGCAAGGTCTATTCGCTTTCCCTCAGGCAAAAGCTGGTTAGATTGAGGGCATGGAATCGGGCTTGGACTATCACACTGCAAAGGCGCTGCTGGAATGGCAGATCGAACTGGGCGCGACCGAGGCGATCGGGGACGCGCCGATTGATCGCTATGCCTTGCCGGATACGACGCCCAAGGCGAAGAAGCCTGCAACCCCGCAAACCGCGCCGGAAAAGCCCAAACAGGTTGATCCAGTTGCGAATGCCAAAGCGGCCGCTCAAGGTACCGCGTCCCTCGACCAGCTGCGCGCGGTGATGGAGGCGTTCGATCATTGTGAGCTGAAGCGCGGCGCGCGACAGTTGGTCTTTGCCGATGGCACTCCGGGTGCGCGGGTGATGATCATTGGCGAGGCTCCGGGCCGGGATGAGGATCGCGAAGGTAAACCCTTTGTTGGTCGGGCCGGGCAGCTGTTGGACCGTATGCTAGCGGCGATTGATCTGGACCGCGCGCAGGATGTCTACATCACCAATGTGCTGCCCTGGCGCCCACCGCAGAACCGCGACCCAAAACCCGAAGAGATCGGCATGATGAAGCCGTTCTTGGAACGTCACGTGGCGCTTGCCAAACCCGAAGTGCTGGTGGTGATGGGCAATATCAGCTGTCAGGCGGTTTTGGGCAAACGCGGCATCACACGCTTGCGCGGGAGTTGGGATCAGGCGCTGGACCTGCCTGTCATCCCGATGTTCCACCCCGCGTACCTGCTGCGACAGCCGCAGATGAAACGACAGGCTTGGGCTGATTTGCTCGAGCTGAAAGCGCGACTAGGGGCTGGATGATGCGTATCCTGGCGTTCTCGGACCTTCACATGGCACGTAACCGGGCGGCTGATTTGGTGGCGGCCAGCGCCGATGCGGATTTGGTAATCGGGGCCGGGGACTATTGCAACATGCGGCAGGGGCTGGATGAAGCGATGCAGATGCTTTCTGGCATAGCGGCACCGCTGGTTCTAATCCCGGGCAATGCCGAAAGCGCGGCCGAGTTAATGGATGTCGCCCCCGATGGCGTCCATGTGCTGCATGGCACGGGCATGACCGTCGACGGGTTGCGCTTGTTTGGCTTGGGCTACGGCGTGCCGGTCACGCCGTTTGGCGACTGGTCCTGTGACCTGAGCGAGGCCGAAGCCGCAGAGATGCTGGACCGTTGCGATGGGACGGATGTGCTGGTTGTTCACTCTCCGCCCAAAGGGTTTGGCGATACTACGTCGCAAGGGATGTCCGTCGGATCGGTCGCCGTGCGCGATGCGGTGGAACGCCTGCAACCGGAACTGGTCTTTTGTGGGCATATCCACGATAGCTGGGGCTATCGCGGGTCATTGGGTCGTTCAGAAATCGCCAATCTTGGCCCCAGAACAAATTGGTTTGAGGTTGCGATATGATCGAAACCGTTACTCTGCTGGCCTTTGTCCCTGCCGCGATGTTGCTGAATCTCACACCCGGCGCGGATATGATGTTCTGCTTCGGGCAGGGCCTGAAATCCGGACCCCGTCCGGCGCTGGTGGCAAGCGCCGGGATATCGCTGGGTTTGATGGTGCATGTCCTGCTGGCAGGGCTGGGCCTTGGAGCCTTGGTCAATTCGATGCCATGGCTGTTTGATGTCATCCGCTGGATGGGTGTTGCTTATCTGCTGTATCTGGCCTGGGGCGCAATCCGCAACGGAGCGGTCTCGACCGCAGGGCCAGCAAGGCCGACGCGCATGGCGTTTCGGGATGGGATGGTGGTGAACCTGACCAACCCCAAGATCGTTCTGTTCGTTCTGGCCTTTATCCCTCAATTTGTTGATCCTGCGGCAGGGCCAATCCTAGGGCAGTTTCTGATCTTTGGCGTGATCATCGCGCTGGGCGGGTTTGTCGTAAACGGGTTGGTGGGCGTGTTCGCCGGAGGTGCTGGACGTTTGCTGATCGGAAACCCGCGCGCCTCACGCATTATGGGGTGGGTGACGGGCGGGATTTTCACCGCGCTCGCGCTGCGGCTTGCAATCATGGAAAGGGCCTGACGCCTGATGTCACGTATCGACGAAACGATCGACTTTATCCCCATCCGCATCGCGGTTCTGACCGTCTCGGATACGCGCTCGGTTGATGAGGATCGTTCGGGCCAGACATTGGTGGACCGCATCGAAAAGGCGGGGCACGTGGTGGCGGATCGCAAGATCATCCGGGACGAGCGCGCCCAGATCGCCGATCAACTGCGCGCCTGGGTTGCGGATACCGGAATCGACGTGGTGATCTCGACGGGTGGCACCGGGCTGACCGGGCGGGACGTTACGGTCGAGGCGCATCGCGACGTCTATGAAAAAGAGATCGACGCTTTCGGGACTGTATTCACCATCATCTCAATGGAGAAAATCGGAACTTCGGCGGTTCAGTCGCGCGCTACGGGTGGCGTGGCGGGCGGCACCTACCTGTTTGCGCTTCCGGGCAGCCCCGGTGCCTGCAAGGACGCTTGGGACGGTATCCTCGAGAAACAGCTCGATTATCGCCACCGCCCCTGCAATTTCGTGGAAATAATGCCCAGATTGGACGAACATCTGCGACGGAAGTAGACTGGTCGCACGTTCAACACCTTATAACCGCTTTGTGGCTTGGCATATTTCCTGCCTCCGCTACATTTTCCGCAGGGCAGCCCATTTGCAACCGGGATGAATAGAAGATGCGATTCTTAAGGCAGAGTCTGGTCGGTGTGTTTCTTGCGTCGCTGACGCTGGCCTTGCTGTTTGTTGCCGTTCAGATCGTCACTGGTGCCGTGCAAGAGGTCCTGACCCGCGAGAATGAACAACCCCAAGCGCGCGAGCGGGTCTTTGCGGTGACTGTTCGCCCGGCTGTTTTTGAGACCGTCACGCCCAATCTCGAAGCCTTCGGCGAAGTGCAAAGCCGCCGGCGTCTGGAGTTACGCGCAGCGCTGGGTGGTCGCGTAATCTCATTGGCGGATGATTTCGAAGATGGCGGCACCGTTACCACAGGTGAGGTCTTGGTTGAACTTGACCCGGCGGATGCGCAATCGGCGCTGGATCGTGCCAAGTCGGACGTTCTGGATGCGCAGTTCGAAGAACGCGACGCCGAACGGTCTTTGCTGTTGGCGCAGGATGAATTGAAATCGGCCGAGGCGCAGGCCGAGCTGCGTGAGAGGGCACTGCAGCGTCAGCGCGATCTCGAATCTCGTGGCGTGGGGGCAACCGCCAGCGTCGAAGAGGCCGAATTGACCGCCGCCGCCGCTCAGCAATCCGTACTGGCACGTCGCATAGCGCTGGCGCAGGCGGAATCGCGGGTGGATCAGGCCACGACCCTGCTGGCCCGCGCGCGGATCGCGCAGGAAGCCGCAGAGCGGGATCTGGAGGACATGACCATCCGCGCCCGGTTCGGAGGCACGCTGACAGATGTCACGCTGGTCGAAGGGCGCTTGGTTTCGGCAAATGAGAAGCTGGCCGAACTGGTGGATCCCAACGCGTTAGAGGTGGCTTTCCGCGTTTCAACCGCGCAATTCGTGCGCTTGCTCGACGAGAACGGAGAGTTGATCAGCGCCCCCGTCACCATCTCGCTCGAGGTCACAGGAACCGACCTGACCGCGACAGGCCGGATCAGCCGCGACAGCGGCTCGGCGGGTGAGGGGCAGACCGGGCGCTTGATCTATGCGCGGCTCGAGGATGCCTCGGGCTTCAAACCCGGCGATTTCGTGACCGTGACGGTTCAGGAACAGCCCCTGGCGCAGGTCGTGCGCCTGCCCTCCTCGGTTCTGGATGCCGCCGGAACCGTTCTGGTGCTGGGTGCGGATAATCGCCTAGAAGCCCTGCCCGTGCAACTGATCCGACGTCAGGGCGATGAGGTTCTGTTGCGTGGCGAAGGGCTGGAAGGGCGCGAGGTCGTGATAGGCCGCACGCCTCTGCTGGGGTCCGGGGTTCGGGTGCGCCCCCTACGCGCCGAAGCCAGTGCCGATCCCGATCTGGTGGAATTGACCGACGCGAAACGGGCCGAACTGATCACCCATGTCGAGGCCAGCGAGGATATGCCCGAGGCCGAGAAAATACGCATGCTCGGTCAGTTGGAAGAGGCGAAAGTTCCGGCCTCGCTTGTGCGTCGCATTGAAAACCGGGCCGGGGGCTAGGCGCTATGATGCGCGACATCCCTAGCGCTGCCGGTGGTATCCTGAGCTATTTCACCCGGCACAGAACCGTGGCCAACCTGTTGTTGCTGGTGATGCTTGTGCTTGGCGCGGCGTCCATCCCGAATATGCGGGCGCAGTTCTTTCCGGATGTGGTTCTGGAACGGGTCGACGTGAATGTCGAATGGGAAGGGGCCGGCCCCGAAGATGTCGACAATGGCATTGTCCAACTGCTCGAACCTGAATTGCTGGCGGTTGAAGGTGTGGCAAGCACCACGGCGACCTCTCGCGAAGGCTCTGCTAGTATCCGGCTGGAGTTCGAGCCGAACTGGGACATGTCCCGCGCGGTGGAAGAGGTGCGCACCGCCGTCGACAGCGTCACCAATCTGCCCGAAGATGCCGAAGAGCCCACGATCCGACGGGGGGCCTGGCGCGATCGGGTGACAGATGTTGTCGTCACCGGCCCAGTTGATCCGGACCAGCTGGCCAAGTTCACCGATGAGCTGATCAACCGCCTGTTTGCCGCTGGCGTGACCCGTACCACGATCCGCGGTCTCGCCGCCCCGCGTGTGGTGGTTGAGGTGCCGACCGCGCAGCTGATTGCCAATGATGTGGCTTTGGCCGACATCGCCTCGGCCATTTCGGCTGAGGTCAATGCCAGCCCGGCGGGGGATGTGACAGGCGCCAACGCACGCATCCGGACCGGCGCGGAAAAGCGCACGCCGGAAGAGATCGAGACCATCGCTTTGCGGACTTTTGCGGACGGATCGAAACTGTTTGTCGGCGATGTGGCGCAGATCCGGGTGGAAGGGGTCAATCGCAACCGTAGCTATTTTGTCGGCGACAATCCCGCCATGTCGGTTCGGGTGGACCGGTCCAATCTGGGGGATGCCATCGCGATCCAGCACACTGTCGAGGAAGTGGTGACCGAGATGCAGGCCAGCCTGCCCGAAGGTGTCTCGGTCGAGATGATCCGTACCCGCGCGCAGGCCATTACTGACCGTCTGGATATTCTTATCGACAATGGGCTGGTTGGCCTTGGCCTTGTCGTGTGTCTGCTGTTTCTGTTCCTGAACGCGCGCATTGCTTTCTGGGTTGCTGCGGGTATTCCGGTTGCGATGTCGGCGGCGATTGCGCTGATGTATATCGGTGGCCTGTCGCTGAACATGGTGTCTCTGTTCGGTTTGATCATCACGCTTGGGATCGTGGTGGATGACGCCATCGTTGTCGGCGAACACGCCGATTTCCGCGCCCGCCGTCTGGGAGAGCCGCCCATCGTGGCCGCCGAACGCGCCGCCCGCCGGATGGCCATGCCGGTTTTTGCCGCCACGATCACCACCGTGATCGCCTTTTTCGGCCTGACCCTTGTGGGTGGCCGGTTCGGAGAGTTGATCCGTGATATCCCCTTTACGGTGATCGCGGTGCTAGCGGCCTCACTCATCGAATGCTTCCTGATCCTGCCCAACCACATGTCCCACGCCATTGCGCATTCTGCCAAGGAGCATTGGTACGACCTGCCCAACCGGGTGGTGAACCGAGGCTTCCGCTGGGTGCGGGACACCCTATTTCGCCCACTAATCGCTTGGGTCATCTGGGCACGCTATGTCGTGGTTGCACTGATGCTGGTGATTCTGGCGACCCAGGCTGCCCTGTTCATTCGCGGCGATGTGAACTGGCGGTTTTTCAACGCGCCCGAGCGTGGCTCGGTCACCGGCAATTTCATCATGGCGGAAGGGGCAACCCGTTCTGACACGATCGCCATGATGCGCGAATTGCAGCGCGCCACCGAAGAGCTGGGTCAGATCTACGAGGACCGCCACGGGCGCAATCCTTTGGAATATGTTCTGGCCGAGGTTGGCGGCAGCGCAGGGTTCGGTCTGTCCGCCGCTGAGGGCAAAGATGAAGATCTTTTGGGCGGTATCTCGATCGAGCTGATCGACGCCGACCTACGCCCCTATTCCAGCTTCGAATTTGTTGGTGAGCTTCAGGATTTCGTCCCCCGCCATCCCAAGGTTGAGCTGCTGAGCTTCCGTGGCTGGCGCTCGGGTCCCGGAGGGGACGCGATTGACGTGCAGTTTTACGGCGCGGATGTAGACACGCTGAAAGCCGCCTCCGAGGATTTGCAGACCGAACTGTCAAAATACCCAGAAGTCTCGGCGCTTGAGGACAATCTGGCCTATGACAAAGAAGAATACATCCTCGACCTGACGGCACAGGGTCAGGCGCTGGGCTTCCGCATCGAAACGCTGGGCCGCGTGCTGCGCAACCGGTTGAACGGGATTGAGGCCGCGACCTTCCCCGATGGGCCCCGCAGCGCTGAGATCCGCGTGGAACTGCCCGAGGGCGAGCTGACCGCCGATTTCCTGGAACGCACCCTTATGCGCACGCCCGACGGGGTCTATGTCCCGCTGGCAGACATCGTCTCGGTCGAGCGTAAATCAGGCTTTTCGACCGTCAGGCGCGAGAACGGACTGCGTGTGATTTCGGTGAATGGCGACATCTCCGAGGATGACCCCGCCCGCGCTGCCGAAATCGGGCGCGCAATGAACGAAGAGATACTGCCGCGCATTGCGGGCGAATATCAGGTCGACTGGCGCATGGCGGGCTTGAGCGAACAAGAGGACGAGTTCCTGTCCGAGGCGCGCACCGGTCTGATTCTGTGCCTGACCGGCATCTATCTTGTTCTGGCTTGGGTGTTTGCCAGCTGGTCGCGGCCTCTGGTGGTGATGTCGATCATTCCGTTTGGCTTGGTGGGCGCGATCTGGGGGCACTACATTTGGGATGTGCCGCTAAGCATGTTCACCGTTGTCGGGCTGTTGGGTATGACGGGCATTATCGTCAACGACTCGATTGTCCTTGTGACCACGATTGACGGCTATCAGCAGGAGAGGGGGTTGGTGCCCTCGATCATCGAAGGCACAGCCGACCGGTTGCGTCCTGTGATGCTGACCACGCTGACGACGGTGCTGGGTCTGACGCCGCTGCTCTACGAAGGCTCGCAACAGGCACAATTCCTTAAACCGACGGTGATCACGCTGGTTTATGGGCTGGGTTTTGGAATGGTACTGGTGCTGGTTCTGGTGCCCGCTCTGCTGGCGATCCTGAACGATTTCGCGCGCCCGATGACTGCGATGCGCCGGGCGATCTATGCGCGGGACCGCGTGGTGCAGGCCGCACTTGGCGCTACGGCTGGGGTGCTGCTGATCTGGTTCGGAGTGACGCTGGTCTGGCCGATGGTCTCGGGTGCGCCTGTAGACCCATTGGTCGGTCTTTATGGAGGTGCAGAGGCCCCCGAGATTCTGCGCATGGGTTTGGGAGCGTTTGTGGCGGGTGCCATCCCCATCGTGATCCTGAGCGTGCTGCTGTCCGGGATGTTCTATGCCCGGTTCAAAACCCGGGCCGGGGCCTAGCCTGCCTTTAGCGCAAGCTGCAACAGGCTGGCCACACGGTTGCTCATCGGCAGGTCGCCTTTGAGGATCCGCTCGATAGGAAACCATTGCGCGTCCAACGCATCATCTCCTGCCAAAGGCGTGCCGGATTGGTACCGACAGGCCACCCCGACCAGTAGGTAGTGCGACAAGACTTGCCCATCCGTATCCCTCCTCAGCAGGTCTAGATTGTCCAGATAGTGTAACGGTTCAGCCGTGACCGATGTTTCCTCAAGCAATTCCCGTTCTGCGGCCTCAAGGACGGTTTCACCCCACTCCACATGGCCGCCGGGAAACCCCCACAAGCCTCGATCCGGTTCCTTGCTGCGTTGCACCAGCAGAACGTTCTCCTGATGCAGCACAACGGCCAGCGCACCGATCTTGGGGGATTGGGTCAAAGGGTCAGCCTGCAGAGCATCCCTGGATGTCCACAGCATGGTTAGCGCCCAGAACCGTGATACGAATCTCAGACCGGTCCAGCGCAAAGGGTGCGCCCGAGGCGCTGATCACCTCGGATCGTGCAATCAATGTGCCGCCCTGCCGCTGCGTTTCGGGCTGCGAAGCCCAAAGGACCGGGTTCCCCGGCTCGATCACCGCAACCTCCTGCCCTCCGGCCGAAGGCATGGTCACCCGCGCCTCGATCTGCATCCCGTCCGAGGTTGGGGTCAGATGGCAGCTGGCCTTTGCCACACGCGCTTCGCGGGCCGAGTAGGGGCGCTGCGCCAAAGCGGCTGCAATTGCAGGATTGCGACCTGCATCAGAGTCAACCTTGTGGTCAAAATCCAGACGCTGCGGGATGCACACGTCCTTGCACACCCCCAAATCCATCTCACCCCGCAGGCGCACGGGTTTGGCTGGGTTCTTGGGCGTAATCTCAACCGGCAGCACCAATTGATCCTCGTAGCCGATGGATTTCAGGCCGTTCTGGTCGAAAATCTCGGGCGCGGGCCAGGTGATACGCACGTCGCCCACGTTCCCGGACCCGCTCCAATCGAATTGCGGCGGGATCCCGGCGTCGCCCGGCGCGCGCCAATAGGTCTTCCACCCCTCCTTGAGGGTCAGACGCAGCGCGCCCAGATACGTCCCATTGGCCGTGCGCCCGCCATCCAGAACATCCAGCGCTACAACCCCGTCCAAACCCTGCGCCGAGGCGGGTGCGGACAGGCCCAGACAGGCGAGCAGAAGGGCAACCGAAGATTTCATGCGAGTCATCATACCCCATTACATGCGCCGTGCGGACCTGAAATCCAAGTCACGTTCGGGTCACCTGTGTGAAATCTGCTGAAATCAGCTTTGCTCCCTTGCCAATACCAGTGCCTCAGGGTCATTGTTGAGGGGTAACGAGCAAGAGAAACCTCGCATGGACCTGACCGGAAAACTGTTGATTGCGATGCCGGGGATGGGCGATCCGCGCTTTGATCACTCGGTTGTGTATATCTGCAGCTACGGCGACGATGGCGCGATGGGTTTGATCATCAACAAACCCTCTGATCTGCGGTTCAAAACCCTGCTGGGGCAGCTCAACATCCCGTGTCGCATTCCCATCATAGGCGAGCGTCTGGTGCATTTCGGGGGGCCGGTCGAGATGTCGCGCGGCTTTGTTCTGCACAGTTCCGACTATGACGCCAACCTGCACTCGATGCAGATTTCGGATGATTTCAGCATGACGGCCACGTTGGATGTGCTGGAGGATATGGCCGCAGGGCGTGGTCCGCTGAACGCGATGCTGACGCTGGGCTATTCCGGCTGGGGCCCCGGCCAACTGGAGGATGAGATCGCGATGAATGGCTGGCTGACGGCGGATGCATCGTCGGAGCTGGTGTTCGATGTGCCCGATGACGACAAATGGGAAAAGGCCTTGGCCACGCTGGGTGTTGACCCGCTGACCTTATCGGCTAGTGCGGGGCGTGCCTAAATTAAGTGTCGCGCGGTGCTGCGGCGCGGCGCAGACGGTCATTGATCGCCGCCCCCAGCCCATGATCGGGGATCGGTGAAACGGCGATCGGACGCCCGGTTTCATTCAGGCTGTGCAGCGCGGCGAACAAATTGGCCGCAGCCTCGGTCAGATTGCTCGTTTCAGACAGGTTCATGTCACAAACGACCGGGCCGAATCCCAGCAGAACCTCATCCCCTTGCACGGTTTCGGCATTCAACCTGACCGGTGCATCCGGAGCGTAGTGCGATTGCAGCTGCCCCGGAGCGGTCAGCATATCCCCCGTTTTGTGCAGGTGAAGGCGGGTGTTCAGGACGGTCTCGATCTTTTCCAACGCGACACCACCGGGGCGCAGCAGGCTGGGCTCTCCGGCCAGTCCGACGATGGTGGATTCCAACCCGACACCGCAGGGGCCGTCATCCAGAACGGCGGCGATCCGACCACCTAAACCCGCATGAACATGTGCTGCCGTCGTTGGGCTAATCTGACCCGAGGGATTGGCCGATGGCGCCGCAACCGGCCCGTCAACTGCTGCCAGCAAAGCGCGCGCCGTGGGATGCGCAGGCACGCGAACGGCCAAAGTATCCAACCCTGCAGTAACCAGCGATGACACACCGTGCCCCGGCTTCAGCGGCAGAACCAAGGTCAGCGGACCGGGCCAGAACGCATTTGCCAAACGCTCGGTCTGATCCGACCACTGCACAAACCGCTGCGCCGCCTCGATCGAGGCGACATGGGCGATCAGTGGATTGAAACTGGGACGACCCTTGGCCTCGTAAATCCGGGCCACGGCCTCACCGTCTCTAGCATCACCTCCCAGGCCATAGACCGTCTCGGTCGGGAAGGCGACCAATAGGCCCTGACGCAAAAGATCTGCAGCACGGGCGATGCCGTTGGGGTCGGCTGTCAGCTCAAGAGTGGTGGGGATCATATCTGGTGACGCCGCGTTTTGGTTGCTTGCAACATGGGGAAGAGTAGGTAATCCCAATACGCAAAGATGCATACCGGCGCTGATCGCAGATTCCAAGTGCGGCCGTGCCGACAGACCGCAAGGGAAGCCATGCCATACCGCGCCCCAGTTTCTGACTATGAATTCCTGTTCCGCCATGTGGTGGGTCTCGATCAGATCACGGCCACCGAGAGATTCGCTGATGCGACCCCGGATGTAGTCAGCGCGATCCTTAGGGAAGCGGGAAAGATGTGCGAAGAGGTTCTCGCCCCTCTGCAACGCCCCGGTGATCTGGAACCGGCGCGGTTGGAAAACGGCGTTGTTCGCACCTCACCCGGATACTCGGAAGGTTGGAAAGCCATCGCGGAAGGCGGCTGGATCGGGATGAGCGGCAGCCCTGACTATGGCGGCATGGGCCTGCCCATGGCCGTCACCTCGGCGGTCAATGAGATGATGAGCGCGGCCTGCCTGTCGCTGCAGGTGGCCCCCTTGATGTCGCAGGGTCAGATCGAAGCGCTTGAGGCGCATGCCAGTGACGAGCTCAAGGCGCTGTACCTACCCAAGCTGATGTCTGGCGCCTATTCGGGCACGATGAACCTGACCGAACCGCAGGCCGGATCGGATGTGGGGGCTTTGACGACGCGGGCAGAACCCAATGGGGATGGCACTTATGCGGTCACCGGGCAGAAGATCTATATCTCCTGGGGCGACAATGATTTCTGCGAGAATATCTGCCACCTAGTTCTGGCCCGTCTGCCCGACGCGGTTCCGGGCACCAAGGGGATTTCGCTGTTCCTGGTGCCGAAATACCTGCCCGACGCACAAGGTAACCCCGGCGCGGCCAATGACCTGAGCGTGGTGTCGCTGGAACACAAGTTGGGCCTACACGGCTCTCCGACCTGTGTGATGCAGTATGACGGGGCCACGGGTTGGCTGGTCGGGAAAGAGCATGGTGGTATGGCAGCCATGTTCACCATGATGAACAACGCGCGTCTGGGTGTCGGCGGCGAAGGCGTCGGCGTGGCCGAGGGCGCGTATCAGCACGCGCTGGCCTACGCGATGGAGCGGAAACAGGGTAAGACGCCTTCGGGCACGATCATCGACCACGCGGATGTACGCCGGATGCTGACCGAAATGCGGGCAGATGTGTTTGCGGCGCGGGCGATCATGCTGGCGAATGCCGCAGCGATTGATATGGCGCACGCGACCGGAGATGCCGACTGGGCCGCACGAGCTGCTCTGCTGACCCCGATTGGCAAGGCCTTTGGCACCCAGACCGGGATGCGCGTCGCCGAGACCGGTGTGCAGGTTCATGGCGGCATGGGCTTCGTTGAAGAAACAGGGGCGGCCCAGTATTACCGCGATGTCCGCGTAACCGCGATCTATGAAGGCACCAACGGCATTCAGGCGATGGATTTGGTCGCCCGCAAGATGATGGATGGCGGAGACGCTGCCGCCAGCTTGCTCGATGAGATTGAAGATCACGCCGAACAGGCCCGCTCCAAGATGCCC
Source organism: Ruegeria sp. AG1 (assembly GCF_056541705.1). Lineage (NCBI taxonomy): Bacteria > Pseudomonadati > Pseudomonadota > Alphaproteobacteria > Rhodobacterales > Roseobacteraceae > Ruegeria > Ruegeria sp. AG1. Next base: position 127,531 of record NZ_JBQFYU010000008.1, read on the forward strand.
GATCTCGCCGGTCCGGTGTGGGAGGCCACGGAATCCCTGCGCGAAGCGACCGAGTGGATGGTGGCGCAGGACAATATGAACGCGCGCTTTGCGGGTGCCGCGGCCTACCTGCGCGCCTTTGCGCGGGTTTTGGGCGGGCACTACCATCTGGCCGCAGCCCTTGCCGATCCGGATGGCCCGCGGGCGCGACTGGCGCGCTACTACATCAATGCCTTGCTGCCCGAGTATTTCGGTCTGCTGGCGCAGGCGCAGAACGGTGCGGATGACCTATTCGCCCTCAGCGCCGAGGATCTGGGCGCGTGATGGACGGCGTGGAGCCATCGGGCATCCGATACCCTTGGCCCGAGCCGCCCGCCGCCGGTGAAGCCATCGAGATTGCCGAGGGCGTGCTGTGGATGCGCTTGCCGCTCCCAATGGCGCTCGACCATGTGAATATCTATGCGCTGGATGACGGTGACGGTTGGACGGTGATTGATACCGGGATGTCCTCGAACAAGACCCGTCGCATCTGGGCTGAGCTGATGTCGGGTCCTCTGGCCGGAAAGCCCATTCGTCGCGCTGTTGTCACCCATCACCACCCCGACCACGTGGGCAATGCCGGTTGGTTTCAGGCCGAACATGGGGTCGAGCTGGTCACCAGCCGCACGGCATGGCTGTTTTCGCGGATGCTGACGCTGGACGTGCAGGAAAACTGGCCGCAAGAGACGCTGGATTTCTATCAAAGCGCGGGTATGGACCCTGCCTTTCTGGAGAAGCGCAAGGCTGATCGTCCGTTCAACTTTGCCGATACGGTCTATCCCATGCCCCTCGGCTTCGCACGGATCAAACAGGGCGACGTAATCCGTATCGGTGGGCGCGAGTGGGACGTGCATATGGGCAACGGTCACGCGCCCGAACACATAACACTCTGGAGCCGGGATGATCATCTGGTGCTGAGTGGCGATCAGATCCTCGGCTCGATCAGCCCCAATCTGGGCGTCTATGCAACTGAACCCATGGCCGATCCGGTCTCGGACTGGATCGAGGCCTGCGAGCGGCTGCAAAAGCTGGCCCGCCCGGATCATCTGGTTCTGGGTGGCCACAAATTGCCCTTTACCGGTCTGCCGCTGCGCATGCGTCAGCTGATCGAGAACCACCACGGCGCGCTAGAGCGTCTGCTGGAATATCTCGACCAACCCAAAGCCGCCGCCGAGTGCTTTGCCCCGCTGTTCAAGCGTACCATTCGTGAAGGTGAATATGGGCTGGCGCTGGTCGAAGCGGTTGCACATATGAACCATCTTCATCACAGTGGAGCTGTTACCCGGACGCGACGCGCGGACGGGGCGTGGACGTTTCAGCGCAAAGGGTGATGAATGCAGGACAAGATTGAAACCTCGGCTGAGGCCGCCGAAGCGGATGCCTTGCCGCGCTGCTATGAGGTTCATGCAGATTCCGAGGCCGAGTCCGGCACCCAGCCCCTGCCGGGGCAGCTGAAAAAACCTGTTGAAACCAAGAGCGCCGCGCAATGGGCATATGAGCGTCTAATCCTTTATATCCAGAACTTCGAAAAAACGCTGGATGGCGATCACGAGGTCGCAATGGGCTTTACCGGCGGTGACGCGGGTGTGATGCGGATTCAGGGGATGGGCTATTTCGACCCCGACATCATCACGTTCTTCGGCTCGGATGGAACAGGCGCGCGCACGCAGCTGGTGCAGCATGTCAGCCAGCTGAACGTGATGCTGCGCGCCTTGCCCAAATCGGTCGAGGACAAGCCCGCGAACCGCATCGGGTTCCGTTTGGCGGCCGATCTCGAAGACAGCTGACTTGCAATTCATGCCTGCACACCCTTGAATGCATGCATCATTCAAGGGTGTTCGCATGTCCATTTTTTCAACCGTTACAAATGCCTATTCCGGCGCCTGGGCAAGACGCAGGGTCTTTGTGCCCATATATCTGGCGGTGCGGCTGCTGCTGATCGCGCTGGTCGCGCCCGGTGTCGCTCTGGCGGTCAATCTGGCGGTCTCGCTGTCCGATCAAACTGCGCTGACGGATCAGGATATTGCGGCCTTCATCCTCTCGCCCGCCGGTTTCATCGCGGCCATCGTAGTGCTGAGCCTGTTTCTGTTGGCCGAGGTGTTTGTCTTTGCGGTCATGGCAGCCTCTCTGAGGATGGGAGAGGCCGATCCGTGGCGCGCGGGCAGTGCGGCGATCGGATTGGTTCTGTCGCGCCTGCCATCGCTATTCGGCTTTGCGGCCCGGTTTATTCTTCGGGTTTTGCTATTGGCGCTGCCGTTTCTGGCGGTCGCCGCGTTGATCGCATGGTGGACGCTGACCGAATACGACATCAACTACTACCTGACCTTCCACCCGCCCGCCTTTATGGTGGCTGTGGCCCTGATCGGCGCGGTGGCTCTGGCCATGGCTTGGGTGCTGATCCGCAAGCTGTCGGGCTGGGCTTTGTCACTTCATCTGGTGCTGTTTGAAAACGTCCACCCGGCGCATGTGTTCAATATCAGTACGTCCCGGATGGAGGGCAAACGCGGGCGCTTGAAACTGGCCTTGGTTGCATGGCTGGCGATGCGCCTTGCGATTGCAGCGGCGATTGCATGGGTGGCCGGGCTTTTGTTTGGACTGGTGCCGTTGCAAGGCAGCAGTAACCTAAAATTGGCGCTAACCTATAGCCTCGCGATTGCAGGGCTGTGGTCTCTGGCCGGGCTGGTGCTGGCCGCCTCTGCGCTGGGCGCATTGGCGGTTCTGCTGGACAAGTTCTTTGAACCTCAGACGGATGAGCCGCCCCATCCCGAGCCGCGCCGCATGCAGGCCTCGCTGTTCACAGCGGTCGGGCTGGCGGCAGCTGCTCTTCTGCTGGGTGGCTGGTTCGGCCACAATCTGTTGGAACGCGTTCAAGCGGAGGATCATGCCGATGTTATCGGCCACCGGGGCGCTGCGGCGCTGCGGCCCGAAAACACCATGGCCTCGGTTCTTAAAGCGATCGAAGATGGCGCGGATTGGGTTGAGATCGACGTGCAGGAAACAGCCGATGGCGTTGTCATCGTGGCCCACGACAGTGACTTCATGAAACTGGCCGGGGTCCCGACCAAAATCTGGGACGCTACGATGGAGGATGTGGAATCCATCGACATCGGCAGCTGGTTTGGCCCTGAATATGCTGACCAACGCACCCCAACCCTGCGTGAGGTGCTGGAGGCGACAAAAGGCAAATCCAAAGTCATCATCGAGTTGAAGTATTACGGCCACGACGTTGACCTGGAAAACCGGGTCGCCGCGTTGGTCGAAGAGTTCGAAATGCAGGACGACATTGCCACCATGTCGCTCAAATATCCGGCCGTGCAAAAGATGAAAGCGCTGCGCCCGGATTGGCGCGCGGGCGTATTGGCGGCGACGGCGGTGGGCAATCTGGCGGGGCTGGAAGGCGATTTTGTTGCGGTGAACGCGGCAACCGTGTCTCCGGGACTGATCCGCTCGGTACACGCGGCAGGCAAAGAGATCTATGTCTGGACGGTGAACGACCCGCTGCAGATGTCGGCGATGGCCTCGATGGGCGTGGACGGGTTGATCACGGACCGTCCCGCCATGGCGCGCGAAGTTCTACGCGTCCGCGCCGAAATGGGCCCTGCCGAACGCGTGCTGCTTTGGCTTGCCACAACCTTTGGCATGACCGTCGATACCGAGGCGATGCGCGATGACAGCCCATAAACTGGCGCTGGGCCTGGTCTTGCTGGCCAGCCCGGCCACGTCTCAAGACCTGATGCGCGCGGTCGAGATGCCCTCGCACCGTGCCATGATCGCACAACGCGGCGATGCCGAGCTGATCCCGTTCGAAACTGACGGATGCTCGGGCGGCTTGTCGGCCAGTTGGCGCTGGGTGGCTGATACGTTCCCTCAGATCGGCGAGTTGTATCAGGAACATCCGCCTTGGGAGTATTGCTGCGTGACTCATGATCGTGCCTATCACAACGCCGGTGACGCGCAGACTGCCGCAGAAAGCTATAACTCGCGCCTCGCCGCTGATCAGGCTTTGCGGCTCTGTGTCGAAACCCATGGCGAGACCCACGCGCAGGCCTATGCGGAACGCTATGACATGACGCCCGAGCAGATCCGCTCGGTCCATTCGCTGACCTCGGACGCCCTCTACGGCGCGGTCCGATTCGGTGGCGGCCCCTGCAGCGGACTGCCTTGGCGATGGGGATTTGGCTATCCGGGGTGTTTTGTGTTGGGTGACAGGACCCCTGCGCTGGAATGACGTGGTGACAGGCCTGATATTTTCGACTATCCAGCGATAAAACACGCGAACTGGGAATCTGAGACTCATGGCTGAACACAAGCACGGCGAAATGGACATCACCGTTCAAACCAAAACCTTTGAAGGCTTCATCAAGGCCACCGTCTGGTGCTGCGTCGCCATCGCGATACTGGCGTTCCTGCTGGCGCTTTACGCGTCCTAAATCTTTCGGGGTCAACCGTGTTCAGGATTTTGATCGCCTGCCTTTTGGCGGCAACAGTGGCTGGCTGCGCGAATTCTAAACGCCCTCAGGCAGAACAGGCTGAGATCGTATCGCGGTCCTACCGTGATCCTGGGCCGTCGACTCTGACGCTCTATACGATGATCAACACGCGCTCCGGTTCGGGGGCGCATACCTCGTTGATGATCGGTGCCAGCGAGAGGGTGATTTTTGACCCAGCAGGCTCGTTCCGGGCGGATATCGTTCCGGTGCGGGATGATGTTCTATACGGCATCACCCCAGCGGTTGAGCGCGCCTATCGCAGCTCTCACGCGCGCGAGACGCATTTTGCCCGCATCCAGACCATTCAGGTGACGCCGCAACAGGCTGAGATCGCGCTGCAATTGGCCAAGCAGACCGGGCCTGTCGCAGGGTCTTTTTGCGCCAATTCAACCGCGCGGCTGTTGCAGCAGGTACCCGGATTCGAGCAGATCGAAGTGACTTTCTTTCCGATCAAGCTTTCGGAACAGTTCGCCGAAATTCCCGGTGTCATCACTGAAGAATATCGCGAGAATGACGATGCCGATCTGCAAAAAGGTCTGGCAGCCAATAACGCCGCTCTGAACCAGCTGGACGCGGCTTCAAGCCAGTAGATAAAGCAGACCGTAAAGTGTGGCCGCGCCTGAAAAGATCGCGGCCAGCACGTTTTTGGTGAACACTCCAACAGACAGCGTCACTGCCGCAGCCGCCATTCGGGCCGCATCGGGTTGGCCTTCGGTCGCGGCTGGCCACACGACCAGCGGCGCGATCAGCGCGGGCAGGATCGCCACGGCGGTGTAGCGCAGGTGGCGCAGCAGCCAGGGTGGCATCGGGCGGTCTCCGACAAAGCCGATGAACACAAAGCGCAGGGCAAAGCTGCCGATGGCCAGGCCGATAATGACGGTCCACATGGTGGTGGGGTCGATCTGCGTCATGCGTGCGCCTTTCTACGATCCAAGATCACCTCGGCCTGAGCGCCTGCGATCATGCCAGCGGTTCCGGCGATCAACAGACCCAGATTGAACGGCACGTTTACGGCCAGTAATGATACGACCAGCGCCACAAGGGCCGCAATGACATGGGGCAGCGTCCGCATCATCGGCCCCAGCATGGCCAGAAAGGTAATTGGCAAGGCGAAATCCAAAGCCCAGCTTTCGGGAATCCGGGTGCCCAAAACCGCGCCCAGATAGGTCGCCAGAATCCAGCACGGCGTGATCGGCGTAACCGAGCCGATGAAATAAGCCATGCGCTGCGGCACGGTCATCTTTGGCTCTTTCTCAAACTGAACGATCGAACAGGCATAAGATTGGTCAACCGTCAGATAGGCGGCGCAGGCCCGCTGCCACATTGGGGCAGCCCCCAGAAACGGCGTCAGTGAGGCTGAATACATCGCCACTCTCAAATTCACCGCAAGGGCCGAGGCCAGTACAATGGCTGTCGGCGCGTTCTCCTGCAGCAATTGCAGGGCGGTGAATTGCGCTGCTCCGGCGAAAACCGTGGCCGAGAAGGCGACGACCTGCACGATATCCAGCCCGGCCTCGGCGGCGAAAACCCCGAACAGGGTTCCAAAGGGAATCGCGACAAAAATGAAGGGTGTCCCGTCGCGAAACCCTTTCCAGAAGTATGACTTGGATGTGGCGTCTGCCATGGCTAAATCCTATGGTATTCGCAGCAGCAGTAGCGGTCTTGGGAAGGGGTTGCAATTGGTGACAGAACTGGATGTCTCGGACTACATCATCGCCCCCGATCCCGGCGCGGCGCGTTTGACGCGCGCCGTCGAAGGTGTGGACCAGAATGGCGAAGTCAGCCAGATTTCGGTGGTCGAAGAGCGCCCGCTGACGATCTTCCTCAATTCCCAGGAAATCGTGACTGCGATGACCATTGGCGACTATCCCGAGTATCTGGCGCTGGGCTTCCTGCGCAATCAGGGGATGTTGCTGGCGGATGATGAAATCACACGGGTCGACTATGATGATGACCTAGAAACCGTGGTTGTGCGGACGGCCCGCGAAACCTCTTATGAGGACAAGCTGAAGAAAAAAACCCGCACCAGCGGCTGTGCTGTGGGCACGGTCTTTGGCGACATGATGGAGGGGTTGGAGGACGTGCGCTTGCCGCAGGTGTCGGTCCGGACCTCGTGGCTCTACGATCTGGCCGCCAAGATCAATCGCACGCCTTCTTTGTACCTTGAGGCGGGTGCGATTCACGGCACGGTTCTCTGCCGTGAAAACCGGCCGCTTGTGTATATGGAGGATGTGGGTCGCCACAACGCCGTCGACAAAATCGCCGGCTGGATGCTGTCCGAGAATGAGACAGCAGAGGACAAGATCCTCTACACCACCGGGCGTTTGACCTCAGAAATGGTGATAAAAACGGCGATGATGGGCATTCCGGTTCTGGCCTCTCGCTCCGGTTTCACCGCTTGGGGCGTCGAGATCGCCCGCGAAGTTGGCTTGACCCTGATCGGCCGCATGCGCGGGCAGCGCTTTGTGTGCCTGTCAGGCGAGGATCGCCTGCTGCGCGACGTGGACCCGGCAAGCGTGGCCGTCGAGGACAAGAAACATCGCCGGAAAAGTGCCAATGGCTGATGGTATAACCAAACCCCTAGGAGTGATCCTCGCAGGTGGCCTTGCGACCCGGATGGGCGGTGGAGACAAAGGGCTCTTGCAGATCGGCGGGCAGAGCTTGTTGTCTCATGTCATCGACCGGCTCGGTCCGCAGGTGGATGGCCTCGCGTTGAACGCCAATGGTGATGCAGCGCGGTTTGCGGAATTGAATCTTCCCGTCCTGCCGGACTCGATTGAAGGGTTTGCAGGCCCTTTGGCTGGGGTTTTGGCCGGGCTGGATTGGGCAGCAGAACAGGGGGCTGACAGTATCGTCACCGCCGCTGCAGACACGCCGTTCTTCCCGCGTGATCTGGTGGCGCTGCTGACCGAGGCGGCTCAGGGTCAAACGCACCCGCTCGTCCTTGCCACGACGCCCCGCACCGGGGATGAGGCTTTGAAGTCAGGCGGTAAGAAAGTCAACCGGCACCCGACATTCGGCCTCTGGCCTGTGGCGCTGCGTGACGATCTGCGCGCCGCTTTGAACGACGGGCTGCGCAAGGTCGTACTGTGGACCGATAAACATGACGGGCGCGAGGCGCTTTTCCCCGCCGACCCGTTCGATCCGTTCTTCAATGTCAACACACCGGACGACCTCGCGCGTGCCGAAAAACTGTTGGAGCAGGCATGAAAGTCTACGGCGTCACCGGCTGGAAGAACGCAGGCAAAACCGGGTTGATGGAGCGGCTGGTGGCCGAGATCACCGGACGCGGCTACACCGTCTCGACCGTCAAACACGCGCATCATTCCTTTGACGTCGATCAACCGGGCCGCGACAGCCATCGCCACAGGATGGCAGGCGCCAGCGAAGTTCTTCTGGCCTCGGGTCAACGCGTCGCCCTCATGCAGGAGCTGCGCGGCGCTGATGAGCCTACGCTGGCCTCTCTGCTCGCCCGCCTCTCTCCCGTCGATCTGGTGCTGATCGAGGGCTATAAACGCGAACGCCACCCCAAGGTCGAAGCCTTCCGCGCCGAGCCGGGCAATGACCTGATCGCCCCATCGGATGACACGATCCGCGCTGTGGCCAGTGACACTCCGTTGGAATTGGACCGGCCTGTGTTCGATCTGAACGACACGGCGGCGATTGCGGATTTCATCCTCTCCGAGGTCGGTTTGTGAGCCTTTTCGACAGCTTTGCGATGGTTGATTGGTCCGGTGGCAACGACACTGGGCCGCGCCCTCGCAAAGATGCCATCTGGGGCTGTGTAGTGCGCGACGGCGCGGTGCAGGTATTGGACTACCTACGCAACCGGGTGGTCACCGAGGATTGGTTGCACAGTCTGATCGACACTGAACTGTCTGCAGGTCGCCGCCTGATGCTGGGGTTTGATCTCCCGTTCGGCTATCCTGCAGGATTCGCCAAGTCGATCACCGGGACACCTGATCCGCTTACCCTGTGGGACTGGTTCGAAGATCGGATCGAGGATTCTCCGACCGTCAACAACCGCTTTGACCTCGCTGGGCAGATCAACGCGGGCTTTGGCGGGAAAGGCCCGTTCTGGATGAATGGCTTGCGGCGCGACATTGTCGGGCTGCCGCGCACGAAACAGGACTATCACAACCCGTTTCCGGATCGCCGCGAGGTCGAGCATTTGGCAAAGGGCAGCTTTACCTGCTGGCAAATGGCAGGGGCAGGGGCCGTCGGCGGACAGGTGATGATGGGCCTGCCCGTGTTGAACCGGCTACGCCGCGCCTTCGCGGGCAAGATCGCTGTTTGGCCCTTTCAACCGCTGGACAAGCCGGTGGCGTTTGTCGAGATCTGGCCCTCGCTCAACCTTGGTGCAGCGCCACCGGATCGGATCAAGGATGCTTGGCAGGTTGAACAGGTTGCCTTGACTCTGTCGCGGATGACGGATCAGGAATTGGACAGACAGTTGAACGTTTCAGCCTCAGAGGAGGGGTGGATCTTGGGTGTAGCGCAGGACAAACCGAACATATCGCCTCCGCCATTGCGAAACGATTGTTTTGCCTTGCCCGCCGGGGTGAACTGGACGCCCGTAGATGATGCGCTCGCGTTACTGCGGGATCGGTTGCGCCCCGTCACAGGGGCCGAGGTGGTGCCGCTTGCGCAGGCGATGGGTCGCGTTCTGGCCGAGGACGTGGAAGCGCAGCGTTCGAACCCACCGCAACCCAACACGGCAGTGGATGGCTACGGGTTTGCAGGCCCCGTGACCGAAGGCGCGCAGGTGATGCCACTGACCGAGGGGCGTGCAGCGGCGGGTATTCCGTTCGACGGCACGGTTCCCTCAGGCCACGCGTTGCGCATCCTGACCGGCGCGGCTTTGCCCGAAGGCGTGGACACGGTCATCCTCGAAGAGGATGTGACGGTTCAGGACGGCCACATTGCCTTCCACGGCCCGTTGAAGCAGGGAGCAAACACGCGTCGCGCGGGGGAAGATATAGCGGCGGGTGAGGTCGCCCTGACAGCCGGTCGCAAGCTGACACCGGCCGATATGGCGCTTTTGTCGGCGGTCGGTATTTCCGAGGTGCCCGTGCGCAAACCTCTGCACGTGGCCGTTCTGTCCACCGGGGATGAACTTGTAGAGCCGGGCGGGACAGCAGGTGTCGGGCAGATATATGATGCGAACCGGCCCATGTTGCTGTCTTTGATCGACCGCATGGGCTTTGTGCCGGTCGACCTGGGGCGCGTCGCCGACGACCGCGAAACCCTAAGGGCAAGGTTGGATGAGGCCGCAACGCAGGCCGATGTGATCCTGACTAGCGGCGGCGCTTCGGCGGGGGATGAGGACCATGTCTCGGCCTTATTGCGCGAGGCGGGGGCGATGCAGGAATGGCGGATTGCCCTCAAACCCGGTCGCCCTCTGGCTCTGGGTATGTGGTCGGGCACACCGGTCTTTGGTCTGCCCGGCAACCCGGTGGCCGCCAAGGTCTGTACTTTGATCTTCGCCCGCCCTGCCCTGTGCCAGATGTCAGGGCAGGGGTGGGCAGAGCCACAGGGTTTCGAAGTGCCCGCCGCTTTTGAGAAACGCAAGAAACCCGGTCGCCGCGAATATCTGCGCGCGCGTATTCGCGAGGGGCGGGTCGAGGTTTTCCACTCAGAAGGCTCTGGCCGGATCAGCGGGCTAAGCTGGGCCGAGGGGCTGGTTGAGATCGAAGACGGCGCGCGCCACATCCAGCCGGGCGATCTGGTGCGCTTTATCCCTTACGGCAGTTTTGGACTGTGACGGTCACGGTTTCCAAAGGATTCAGTGAGGCTGAAAGGCCCCAAGCCGCAGCCCTGTTCTGGCAGGCCTTTGCGGCCAAGCTGCACAAGGTGATGGGGCCGGATGAAAAAGGTTTGGCCTTCTTTGAAACGGCCCTCGACCCGGAATTCGCGCTGGTTGCGCGTGATGCTGAAGGCCGGATGCTGGGCCTTGCGGGGTTCAAGACCAACAAAGGCGGCTTGGCGGGCGGCAGCCTGTCGGACCTCGCCCGCGCCTATGGCTGGTTCGGGGCGCTTTGGCGCGGTGTGGTTCTGAGTGTGTTGGAGCGTGATCTGCAGCCCGGTGTGTTCCAGATGGACGGCATCTTTGTCGCGGCTGAGGCCCGCGGGAGGGGCATTGGCACAACGCTGCTCTCTGCCATCAAGGCTGAGGCGCAGCGCCGTGGTATGGCCGAGGTGCAACTGGATGTGATTGATACCAACCCACGCGCGCAGGCCCTGTACGAACGCGAAGGGTTCAAACCCGTGGGTGTTGAGAAGACGGGTCCATTTCGGCACCTGTTCGGCTTCAGCCGCGCCACCAAGATGAGCTGGCCTGTGCCTGCCGCCTAGTCGAAGGTTCCGGCCACACGCCCCAGCAGCATGAAGGCCCTTGCGGTTCTTGTATCACCAAGGGCGGTCAGTTCCGCGTCGCTGGCATTGGCTTCGAATTCGACGATCATGTTGTCGAACCGGCGCAGGAAATGGTGCGCCGCATCCCGGAAGATCGGATCCTGTTTCATCCGCGCTGCCGTCAGCGCCAGCGACGAACGATCCCGAATCCCGCCCAACGCCGCGACCGAGCGTCCACGTGCGCCCTGCGCAAACTGACGCCAGACTTCAGGCCGCGCCATATCGGGTCGGAGGTCATCCATATAGATGCCCTCTTGGCTGAGCAGGGTCAGAACATCCTGCGAGGCCTGCACCAGTTTGGAGGCTTTTCGATCCTTCAAGGCCATCCGAAGCGCGGTGAAGCCTTCGGTGTCTTTCTCGGTTTCGGGGAAGTTCAGCGCGCGGATGAAGGTATCGGTGGTCAGAGGCGGCGTGATCTCTTCGGCGGTGGTGCCCAGCGCCAGCGAGGTTTGCCCTCCCTGCGCAGGTGGGTCGACCGGCAAGGGTTCACGCCGCTTACTGGAAAAGGTGGCCAACGCGTCCTCGGCCTTTTTCGTCACAGCGGCGATTTCGTCCAGCTTCTTGGACACCGTCGGCTCATACGAGCTGGCGGCGCGCTGTTGCTGAACGACATAGGCTTGACGGACTGCATCAATCGCGGTTTGCAACCGTGCGCTTTCCTCGCGCATGACGCGACTGGCACGCATCGCCGTTGCGGCAACCCAGATCATCGCTACCGGCAAGAAAACCGCCAATAGAGTCACAATGAACCCGCCACCCTGTGTCTGGTCGGGCAGCACAAGGAATACGACCGAGACCACCAGCCAGATGACACTTAGCACCCCGGCCGCAATCTCGATCGAGGTCACAGACGGTCGCTGAGGGCGATCATAGATGCCCAGCGAGGTCGGTCGATCGCTTTCCTGGTCAGGTTGTGGCCCCGACATGACAGACCCTCCGGGTCAGGCGAATTCGATGTTGAGAACTTCGTAAGAGCGGACACCGCCGGGGGTGCGAACCTCGACACTGTCGCCTTCGTCCTTACCAATCAGGGCGCGGGCCATGGGCGATTTGATGTTCAGAAGGCCTTTTTCGATATTGGCCTCGTATTCACCAACGATCTGCCAGGTCTTTTCCTCATCGGTGTCTTCATCGACCAGCGTGACCTTGGCGCCGAACTTGATCGCACCCGACAGTTTGGCCGGATCAATTACATCGGCCAGCGACAGGATGCCCTCAAGCTCTTTGATGCGGCCTTCGATGAAGCCCTGCTTTTCACGGGCCGAGTGGTATTCGGCGTTTTCCTTCAAATCACCCAGTTCGCGGGCCGAAGCGATAGCTTCGATGATCGCCGGGCGCTCGACGGATTTGAGGTTTTTCAGCTCCGCCTCGAGCGCGGCATTGCCCGCAGGCGTCATTGGAATCTTTTCCATAATCTTGTTGTCCACGCATAAATTGAGCCGCCCCGCCGCGGGGAAAGCGTCGGGGCGAATGATGGGTCGTTCAGTACCTGACCCAAATGGAGCGTGAAATGCAAGAGGCCAAGAGGGCGTCACACGTCGATTTGCGACTTAACGCCGTTCCGCTGAGGCGGTTCGCGCCTGTGGCGGTGATCCGGGGGCTTGTTCCTGCGCCACCGCTGTGACGGGGTGCAGAGCCACAACATTTCAATCATATTGCACCACCTCGAACTCGATCCCGTTGTCATCGTCGAAATAGAACCTCTTGCCCGGCTCATAATCGGCGTGGTTATGCGGTGTAAAACCTGCCGCGCGCACCTTGGCCTCGGTCGCTTCGATATCCTCGACCAGAACGCCCACATGGTTCAGGCCGCCGACCACGTCATAGCTGCTTTCGTTTGAAGGTTGGGGGTGTTCGGGGCGGTAGAGGGCAAGGTAGGTGTGTTTTGTACCCACATGCACGGTATAGCCACCCGCCATCGCGGCGCCTTCCCAGCGGATGTCCCATCCAAACACTTTGTGCATCCATGCAGCCGAGGCTTTGGGATCGTTGACGGTGAAGTTGGTGTGTTCAAGCGTGGCCATCATGGCAGGTCCTTTCGTTTTTCAGGCTTGTCACGACTCAGCGTAATTTCTAAACCTAACTTTAGGTCAAGGTATTTTTTGCGAGGGTGAAATGGCAGCTTCCGAAGGTCTGGCAATTGGCGCTTTGGCGCGGCGTACAGGGTTGGCGGTGTCGGCGATCCGGTACTATGAGGCGCAGGGGTTGATCTCGCCCTGGCGCAATGCAGGCGGGCAGCGGCGATATCAACGGGCCGATATCAGGCGGTTGAGCTTTGTGATGATCGCCCAGCAATTCGGTCTGACTCTGCCTGAGATCCGTGAGGTGCTATCGGGCCTGCCTGGTAACCGAACCCCTACGCCGCAGGACTGGAAAGACATCAGCGTCACGCTGCGCGCCCATCTGGATCAGCGAATCAATACCCTGACGCGATTGCGCGACAATCTGGACGGCTGCATCGGCTGTGGGTGCCTCAGCCTGCCGAAATGCGCCCTTTACAACCCCGATGACCGCGCCAAATCACATGGTAGCGGTCCCAGATACCTTATGGGCGACTCGCCAAACACATGAAGTGTCGAATAGCGGCACTGTTACGCCGTGTTTCGATTGACCTGAGTCTTTCTCACCATGTAATCAGCCGAGAAACAAAATTGCGCCGACCGCATGAGAAAAGCGCCAATTCGGAAAGTTAGCTAAGGAGCCCGCGATGGCCGAGATTGAACGCGAAGCGATGGAATACGATGTGGTGATCGTGGGCGCAGGCCCCGCGGGCCTGTCGGCGGCCATCCGTCTGAAACAGCTGGATGCCGACCTGAATGTCGTGGTTCTGGAAAAGGGCTCGGAAGTGGGCGCGCATATCCTTTCGGGCGCGGTGCTTGATCCCTGCGGGCTGGACGCTCTGATCCTGGATTGGAAAGAAAAAGGCGCGCCGCTGAATACGCCGGTGAACGAAGATAACTTCTACATGCTGGGCGAGGCCGGAAAGCTGCGCATCCCCAATGCGCCCATGCCGCCGCTGATGAACAACCACGGCAACTACATCGTCTCGATGGGCAACGTCTGCCGCTGGATGGCGGAACAAGCGGAAGAGCTGGGCGTGGAAATCTTCCCTGGCATGGCCTGTTCCGAGCTGGTCTACGGCGAAAACGGCGAAGTCAAAGGCGTGGTCGCCGGTGTCTTCGGTCTGGAAGCAGATGGCTCCTACGGCCCCGGCACCGAACCGGGCATGGAACTGCACGGCAAGTACGTGTTCCTGTCGGAAGGTGTCCGTGGCTCGCTGTCTAAGGAAGTCATCGCCAAATACGACCTGTCTGCCGGCAAAGAGCCGCAGAAATACGGCGTCGGCATGAAAGAGATCTGGGAGATCGACCCGGCCAAGCACAAGGAAGGCAGCGTCACACACACCATGGGCTGGCCTCTGGGCAGCAACGCGGGTGGCGGTTCCTTCATCTATCACCTGGAAAACAACCAGGTCTATGTCGGCTTCGTGGTTCACCTGAACTACAAGAATCCGCACCTTTATCCTTACATGGAGTTCCAGCGCTTCAAGCACCACCCGATGGTTGCTGAGCTGCTGAAAGGCGGCAAGCGCGTGGCGTACGGCGCCCGCGCAATCACCGAAGGCGGCTATCAGTCGATGCCGAAGCTGGTCGCTCCGGGCGTGGCGCTGCTGGGCTGCTCGGCCGGTATGGTCAACGTGCCGCGCATCAAGGGCAACCACAACGCGATGCTGTCGGGCAAAGCCGCGGCCGAGGCCGCCTTTGACGCCATCAAGGCCGACCGTTCGGGTGATGAGCTGACGGCCTATGAAACCGACGTGCGCGAAGGCGCCATTGGTCAGGACCTCAAGAAAGTGCGCAACGTCAAGCCGATGTGGTCGAAATGGGGCCTCATGCCCTCGCTGGCGCTGGGTGGTCTGGACATGTGGACCAACACGCTGGGCTTTTCGCTGTTCGGCACGATGGGTCACGGCAAGAACGACGCCGAGTCGACCGAAGAGGCCAGCAAGCACAAGCCTATCGACTATCCCAAGCCCGATGGCACGCTGTCCTTTGACCGTCTGACCAACGTGTCCTTCGCGATGACCAACCACGAGGAAAGCCAGCCCTGCCACCTGAAGCTGGGCGACCCGTCGATCCCGGTTGGTGTCAACCTGCCCAAATTCGCCGAGCCTGCGCAGCGCTATTGCCCGGCTGGCGTCTATGAAATGGTCGAGGATGAAGACGGTCCGCGGTTCGTGATCAACTTCCAGAATTGCGTCCACTGCAAGACCTGCGATATCAAAGACCCGAGCCAGAACATCACCTGGACCACGCCGCAGGGTGGCGACGGCCCGAACTATCCCAACATGTAACTGAAAACTCGGGCACTGGCGGCGCGACGCTGCTGCCATCCCGCCCTTGTTCCATGCCACCGGTCTTGCCGGTGGCATTTTTTGTCGTTGGAAAGAAAGTCTGTGTCGCAAACGGTGATGTGTAGGTAGAGTGATCGCTCTACCACCGAAATATGACTGAGACACAGCAGAAAATCGCGGAAAATCTTGACCGGCAGTTTTCAGAGATGGGATTTGCCACCCAAGGTGTTGAAGCGTTGCGAGAGGGCGCGAATGTTTCCCTGCGCACGCTTTATAAGTATTTTCCCAGCCGCGAAGCGATGGTCATAGGCGCGTTGGATCATCGAGACGCCGCCTATTCCGATTGGATCGGCACCGATCAACTCCGGGGCGCGGATCATGTGTTGCGTGTTCTGACCCGCCTGGCGGACTGGCTGCGCGAGGTTTCAAACACCGGATGTCTGTTCCGCAACGCGCTGGCGGCCTATCCCGAAAGTGACGCAATCCGCGATGCCGTCACGACGCATAAACAGCATGTGCGCGACATGTTCCGCACCCGGCTAATCCACGTGGCCCCCGATTGCGATGTCGAGGCTTTGGCCGAGGCTCTGTTCATCCTGCACGAAGGTCTAACCGAGAGCGCGCGTTTGATGGGTGCCGAGGCCGCAACCTTGGCCACGATGCGTTGCGCCCGCGCGTTGCTGGCCGCTGCCGATATTCACTAGGCCGGGCCTCCGGCAAAGGACAAAAGAGACGGATATGAAGATCAAGGAAATCCACATCTACGCCCATGATCTGCCGGTCAAAAACGGCCCTTACACCATGGCCAACGCCGAGGTCTGGGCGCTGGACACCACGCTGGTCAAGCTGGTGGCCGAGGATGGCACGATCGGCTGGGGAGAGACCTGCCCGGTCGGCCCCACCTATGCCGAAGCGCATGCAGAGGGCGCGCGGGCGGCCTTGAAGGCGATGGCAAAAGGCCTGATCGGCGCGGATCTGTGGCCTGTGGCCCTGCACCACCGGATGAACGGGCTGCTGAACGGGCACAACTATGCCAAGGCCGCCATCGACATCGCGGCCCATGACCTGATTGGCAAGAAGCTGGGCGTGAATGTCGCCGACCTGCTGGGCGGGGCGCAGACCGATCGCGTGCCCTCTTACTACGCGACGGGTGTGGGTGCGCCGGACGATATCGCGCGCCTTGCCAATGAGAAGCTGGCCGAGGGCTATCCTCGGTTGCAAATCAAGGTTGGCGGGCGTCCGGTCGAGATTGATATCGAAACCATCCGCAAAGTCTGGGAGGTTGTCGGCGGAACAGGCATGCGCCTTGCGGTCGATGGCAATCGCGGGTGGACCACGCGCGATGCGCTGCGCGTCAGCCGCGAATGCCCGGATGTGCCCTTCATCATGGAACAGCCCTGCAACACCTATCAGGACCTGGAAAAGATCCGCCCTCAGGTGACCCATGGCATCTACATGGATGAAAACAGCGTCGACCTGAACACCGTGATCTCGGCCGCCGGGACGGGGCTTGTGGATGGGTTTGGCATGAAAGTCACCCGGATCGGCGGCCTTCAGAACATGCGCACATTCCGCGACATCTGCGAGGCGCGCAACTTGCCGCATACCTGCGATGACAGCTGGGGTGGGGACATCATCGCCGCCGCCTGCACGCAGATTGCATCCACCGTGCGTCCGACGCTGATGGAGGGCGCATGGCTCGCCGCCCCCTATATCGAAGGCAACTACGATCCCGAAAACGGCATCACCATCCAAGGCGGCCACATTCAGCGCCCGACCGGGCCGGGTCTGGGCGTCAGCCCCGACGAAACGCTGTTCGGCGCGCCTCTCGCTTCATACTAAGGAGAACACCATGATCCCCGAAACCATGCATGCGGTCCAACTGACCGGCCATGGCGGTATCGAGATGCTTGACTACCGCTCGGACGTGCCAGTCCCGACACCGGGGCGCGGAGAGGTTCTGATCCGGGTCGCTGCCGCGGGTGTGAACAACACCGACATCAACACGCGGATCGGCTGGTACTCCAAGGCTGTCACCGAAGACACCAATACCGGTGGTGCCTCGGGTTTTGAAACCGTGGACGATGACGATGCCAGCTGGTCCGGCACGCCCTTGACCTTCCCGCGTATTCAGGGCGCTGATGTCTGTGGCTATGTTGCTGCCGTAGGCGATGAGGTCGACCCGGCGCGCATTGGCGAGCGTGTGATTGTGCGCAACATGCTGCGGACCTATGTGGACTACCGCCCTTTTGAATGCTGGACCATCGGCAGTGAATGCGATGGGGGTTTTGCCCAGTTCTGCGTCGCACCTTCTCAGGAATCTCATGCCGTGAATTGCGACTGGAAGGATGTGGAACTGGCCGCAATCCCCTGCGCCTATTCCACCGCCGAGGGCATGCTGCACCGCGCTAGCGTCGGGGCCGAGACTGTTCTTGTTACCGGTGCCTCGGGCGGTGTTGGTTCGGCTGCGGTGCAACTGGCGAAACGGCGCGGCGCGTACGTGATCGCAATGTGTTCACCCGCAAAGGCCGAGGCTGTTCGGGCTTTGGGCGCAGATCGCGTTCTGGACCGCAACGCTGATCTGGTGGCTGAACTGGGTGAGGGCTCGATCGACGTAGTGGTCGATCTGGTGGCCGGCCCGCAATGGCCCAGCCTGCTGGACGTGCTGCGCCGGGGCGGGCGGTATGCGACCGCCGGGGCCATCGCCGGGCCGATCTGTGAAATCGACGTGCGGACGCTCTACCTGAAAGACCTCACCCTGTTTGGTTGCACCTTTCAGGAGGACATCGTGTTCGAAAACCTCGTGAAATACATCGAGGCCGGAGATATCCGCCCCGTTGTCGCCAACACTTACCCGCTCAGCGAGATTGCGACAGCGCAGGAAGAGTTTTTGACCAAAACGCATACCGGGCAGCTGGTGCTGATCCCGCCGCAGGTGGCCTCGTGAAAATCCGCAAGATCGAGCTCTATGAACTGCATCTGCCCTATGCAGGCGGCTCTTATGAGTTGTCGGGCGGGCGAATTTACACCGGATTTGACAGTGTCATCGTCTGTATCACCGCCGATGACGGGTCCGAGGGGTGGGGCGAATCCACGCCCTTCGGCCCGAACTACATCGCCGCCCATGCACGGGGTGCGCGCGCCGGGGCTGAGGAAATCGCCCCCTATCTGATTGGCCGAGACCCGCGCGATGTGGACCGGATCAATGACGCCATGGATGAGGCTCTGCTGGGCCACAACCACGCGAAATCGGCGCTTGATCTGGCCTGTTGGGATCTGTTCGGCAAATCGGTTGGCCTGCCGGTCTATAAACTGCTGGGCGGTGCGACAGGCAATCGTCTGCCCGCAATCAGCTCGATCTACGCGGGCACGCCCGAGGATATGCGCGCCCGCGTCGCGGAACACCGCGCGATGGGCTATATGGGTCATTCGGTCAAAGTCGGTGCGATGGATTCCGAAGGCGGCCCGGCGCTGGATGCCGAACGTATCGCGGCCTCATTGGCAGATCGGCAACCGGGCGAATACTTCATCGTTGACGCCAATGGCGGCCTGATCCCGGAAACCGCGCTGCGGATGCTCCGTGCCCTGCCGAACGGGCTGGATTTCGTGCTGGAGGCCCCCTGCGCCACATGGCGCGAAACGCTTTCCCTGCGCCAGCGCTGTGACGTGCCGATCATTCTGGACGAGTTGGCGCAAGAAGATGGCGACATCGCCAAGCTGGTGGCGCTGGATGTGGCCGATGGCATCGGGCTGAAAATCTCGAAAGCCGGGGGGCTGACCCATGCCCGCCGTCACCGCGACATCTGCCGCGCTGCAGGGTTGACGATCAGTGTGCAGGACACGGTGGGGTCAACCCTGTCTGCCGCGTCGATCTTCCATATGGGTGCGACTGTGCCCGAACGGCTGCTTCGTTGCGTTCTGGACCCGCGCGACATGGTGACGATCCAGACCGGTGCGTTCGACGCCCCAATCGAAAACGGTGGTGTTCTGCCGCCCGATGCGCCGGGCCTCGGCGTGACAATGAACCGGGACCTGCTGGGGCAGGCCGTTGCAATCTGGGAAGACTGAAACATGTTTCAGGACAAAAACGCCCTCGTCACCGGCGCGGCCGGAGGGATCGGGCAAGCCATCGTCAACCAGCTGCGCGCGCAGGGCGCTCGGGTCGCGGTTGCGGATCGTTCGACCGATGGGATCGAGGCCGAGGCCCATCTGCCCGGCGATCTGCTGGACCCGGCTTATTGCGACCAATTGGCCTCTGCCGCGCATCAGGCTTTGGGCGGCCTCGATATCGTCATCAACAATGCCGGTGTCATCACACGCGGCCCGGTGACCGAGACCTCGGACGCCGACTGGAGTTTGTCCATGGGCGTGAATGTCGAGGCTCCGTTCCGGATCTGCCGCGCTGCCATTCCACTGATGGCCGAGTCGGGCGGCGGGGCCATCGTCAACACGGCGTCCTGCTGGGGCGGCAAGGCGCCGGGGCCAAACCATGCGCTCTATTGCATGACCAAGGCGGCGATCGCCTCGCTGACCGAATGCATGGGGATGGATCACGCACATCAGGGCATCCGCATCAACGCCGTTTGCCCGAATGAGGTTAACACGCCGATGCTGCGCTCGGGCTTTGCCAAGCGCGGGTTTGATCCTGACGAGGCCGTGACTGAACTGGGTAAGACCGTGCCTCTTGGGCGGATCGCCGAGCCTGAGGATATTGCTGATGTGGTCCTGTTCCTCGCCTCGGACGCGGCGCGCTACATGTGTGGCACGCTGGTTGAGGTCAATGGCGGGAAGCCGGTCGCATGAGGCGGTTTGAGGGCAAGGTTGCGCTGGTCACCGGCGGCCGCTCCGGGATAGGACAGGCCATCGCGGCACGGCTGACGGAGGAGGGCGCGCGCGTCTTCACCGCTCAGCGTGGTGGCGATGATCACTTCGAAGGAATCGCGGCCGATTTCACCGACCCCTCTGCGCCTGCACAGGTGATAGCCGAGGTCGTCGCCCGCGCCGGGCAGTTGGACGTTCTGGTCAACAATGCCGGGATGATGCAGGAGGCCCGCGTCGAAGAGATGACGTTGGATGACTGGCAGAAAAACCTGACCGTCAACCTGACCGCACCGTTCCTGATGATTCAGGCCGCTTTGCCCCATCTGCGCAAAACCAAGGGCAGCATTGTCAATACAGGCTCGATCGAGGGACTGGGCAGCAATCCCGGCCACGCAGCCTATTGCGCGTCCAAGGCTGGGCTGCACGGGTTGACCCGTGCCGTGGCGGTGGATCACGGGGCCGAAGGTATCCGCTGCAACGCCATCGCTCCGGGCTGGATCGACACCGAGCTGAACCTCGACTTTATCGACTCGATGCCCAACCCGGATGCGTTTCGCCGGGACATCGGCCAGATCCACCCGGTCGCACGCACCGGCAAGCCCGAAGAAGTGGCCGCATTGGCAGCGTTTCTGGCCGCTGAGGAAAGCGGCTTTATCACAGGGCAGGTCTACACCGTCGATGGCGGGCGGATGGCAAAACTCAGCTTGCCCTGACGTGAGAGCTGGTCCGGGTTGAGCATGACCCACACGCCCCCTTTGCCATCGGTTGGAAGCCTTACCGCAAGTCTTGCAACTGAGACAGCAATTCGGTGCTGACGTTGACGCCTCCGGCCTGAGACGCGGCGCGGTTTTTCAGCCGCCCGTCACCGGGTATGCGCGCGGTTCCGTTGCCTTCGATCTCGGCGCAGATGCGCGTGACATAGTCGTTGAAGGCGGCATTTCCGAACCGTGTCGGATCAATCGCGATCAGGGTCGCGCCGCCCTTGACGTTCAACGCGCCATGCGCCTCGCGCTCGGCATTGTCGACCGAAAGGGTGCCCCCCGCCAGTGCAGCGCCCATGATCTCGATCAGGAAGGCAATCGCGGCCCCTTTATGTTCGCCAAAGGGCAACAGGCTGCGGGTTTCGAGGATTGCGTTGGGATCAGCGCTGGGCTGGCCGTCCGGAGCCAGACCCGCCGGGCGCGGCAGGTCATGTCCTTCGGCGGCGGCCATGCGGATATCCATCAACGCAACCGTCGAGGACGCCTGATCCCAGACGATGGGCTCCATGCCGTCGCGCGGGCAGGCAAAAGACATCGGGTTGGTGCCAAAGACAGGGCGCACGCCACCCTGCGGCACCACCATCGACAGTGAGTTCACGACGGCCAAGGCCACCAACCCGGCCTCGGCCAGTGGTTCGGTGTCAAAGCGCAACGCGCCTAGGTGGTGACTATTTGCGCAGGTAAAGGCAGCGATCCCGTTTTCGCGCGCCATCGCAATTAGCTCGTCCCGGGCTGCGGCTGCGGCAATCTGGTAGTACCCGTTGTCTGCGTCGCCACGCAGAACGCCCGGTGCGATACGCTCGAATGTAGGGTGGGCAGCGGGGTTGGCATAGCCCGAGGTAAAGCTCTGGGCGTAGACCGGTAGCATGCGCAAACCGTGGCTGCGCGGGCCGTCACGTTCGGATTTCACGACAATCTCAGCGATCATGTCGCTGCCCGGTTCATCCATGCCCGCAGCCACAAGGACGGATTTCGCCAATTCCCTAACCTCTTGGAGTGAGAGCGTTTTCGTCGAGATATCGGTCATTGGCTAAATCCTGTCCTTGTGTTCGTGAAAGGGGCCGCAAGACCCCTTGTTGTTCTTGTCAGGCGCGTGCGCGGGCGCTGGAGGGATCAACGGCGCAGGTGTCGATGACCTCGGACTCGCGCATCTCGTTATGGACCAGCACCTGCATTCTGGTGCCCGGTGCCGTCATATCCTGCGGCACCAGAGCCATTGCGATGTCGTGGTTGCAATAGTATGAGAACCCGCCCGAGGTGACGCGCCCGATCAACCTACCATCGGAGTAGACGCCTTCGTCAAACATCACCGAGGTATCGCAATAGGGCAGCTTCAACGTGACCAGAGAGTTGTATCCCCCCGCGTCCAGCTGTTTCAGCAGCGCCGGTTTGCCGATGAAATCCCGTTCGACCACTTGCCCGTCGATCTTCTCGGTCATGGCGACTAACCGGCCCAGATCGGCCTCATAGGGGGTCAGGTCCTTGCAGATCTCGCGGTTGATAGCGCGGTAGGATTTCTCGAGCCGCATGGACTCCAGCGCTTCAAGGCCGAAGGGTTTCACGCCCGCCTTCAGCAACAGATCCACGAGGTGACGGTTGTAGCCCGCCGGATGGTGCAGCTCCCATCCCAGCTCACCGGTGTAGGAGACGCGCAGCAGGTGAACGCCCTTGGCATAGCCCACCTCGCCCATCTGGGCCGAGAGCCACGGGAAGGCCTCGTTCGACAGGTCATTGTCGGTCAGTTTCGACAGAATCTCGCGCGATTTGGGACCGGCCAGAGCGATCACGCCCAGCTGTTCCGAGATATCCTCCATCACGACCGAGCCGTCTTTGGGCAGCAGACGTTGCATCTGGTCCCAGTTATAGGCCTGCCAATTCGGGGTCGAGATCAGGTAGAAGTCATCTTCGGCGTAGCGCACGATGGTGTATTCCGCATCCATCCCGCCCCTGTCGTTCAGCATCAGCGACAGGGTCATGCGCCCCACCTTGGGCAGTTTGTTGGCCATCAGACCGTTCAGCCATCTGGCCGCTCCCGGCCCGCGTACGGTGAATTTGGTCATCGGAGACATCTCGATGAAGCCCGCCTCTTCCCGCGTGTGGCGCACTTCTTCCTGAACCAACCCCATATGATTGGTGCGGCGGAAGGAGTGTTCGGGGATCGCCTCTTCGGGTGATTTGGCGAACCAGCGCGGGAATTCATAGCCGTTGAAGCTGGTCCAGACGGCACCTTGCGCGGTCAACAGATCGTAGGAGCCTGCGGTTTTCATCGGGCGAGCCTCGGGGAAATCCTCACCGGGGATGTGCGCATCCATATGGGTGCCCCATGTCTCGCGCACCTTGTCCATGGTCCACCGTTTCGAGGCATAGTCCGAGAACCGGCGCGGGTCGAGTTCCGACATGTCCGCACCCGGATCGCCATCCACGATCCATTTGGCCAGACGGTTCCCTACCGTACCGCCCCAGAGGATACCGCCGGGCATCCCTTCGGCCAGCCAAAGGTTCTCGTGCCCCGGCGCGGGGCCAGCCAGAGGCAGCTCGTCCGGGGTCATCTGGAACGGACCGCGGGTGTTGGCCTTGATGCCGACCTCGCCCAGTGTTGGAACCCGTTCAATTGCGCGCTCCCATTGGGTTTCGACGGCATCGAAATCTTCGGGCAGAAGGTCGACCCCGAAATCCGGCGGCACGCGGTCTTCGGCGAACAGCTTGAGGTCCTTGGTGAATTCATAGGGGCCAAACTGGATGCCGCCCACGTCCTCGCGCAGATAGGCGCCATAATCCTCGTCCCGCAGGATCGGGAATTCCGGCAACCCCTGTGCCTTGCGCTCTTTCAGCAAGGGCACGGTCTCGGTTGTCCAATATTGGTGAACGATCGGGATACAAGGCAGGTCGAGCCCCACACGGCGCGCGTTTTCACGGGCGTAGTTGCCGGTGGCAAAGATCAGATGCTCGCAGGTGATCTCACCCTGGTTGGTGGTCACTTTCCAGTGGCCGTTCTCGAGCTTTTCATAAGCGGTGGCTTCGGTGTTCTGATAGACCTTGGCCCCGGCATCGCGCGCCAACTTGGCCAGCGCCATGGTGATGTCGGCGGGATTCACATAGCCGTCTTCGGTATGCAGGATGCCGCCACGAATATCCGGGCTTTGGTTCAGCAAGGGGTGAATCTCGGCAATCTCTTCCGGTGTCAGCAGTTTGCAGGGCACCCCGGCGGCTTCGGCGATCGAGATATAGGACTGGAACTCATCCCAGCGCTTTTCGGTATTGGCAACGCGCAGCTGGCCCACTTTGCGCAACCCAACCGAGGTCCCCATCTTTTCTTCAACCTCGGTATAGATGCGGATGGTTTCCATGGTCATTTTCGACACGTTTCGCGACCGCACAAAAGTCACAAGCAAACCGGCCGCATGCCACGTGGACCCTGACGTCAGCGTCGTCCGCTCCAACATCACGGCATCTGTGCAGCCATGTTCGGTCAGACCATATAGGATCGAGGCCCCAACGCAGCCGCCCCCGACCACAACAACTTTTGCATGTGACTTCATCGTAGGTTCATACCGTGTTTCGTTTGCCAATAGTGTTTGGAAGCACCATTCCGCCAGTCGGTCTTTTGCGCAATTGGAAAAATATTTCACTCTGAATGAGTTGAAGTCACCCAAGCCAAACAAGTGCCTTGTGAAACGCGCTGGGTACCCAAGTCCTCAGCTAGGGTGAGTTGACTAAGAGCTCTATTGATGGGTTGCCATTGAGTGTTGGGCGGCGCTCCTGCTTGATCCGTGCAATAGGGCGGCCAGTTCTTAGGCGAAAACCGGTGCAATGGCGTCGTCGTGAACCTTGAACCATTGCCTCTTGCGGGCCGAGGCCCTAGCTTAACGTGCAGTCAACGATAGCAAGGCAGGATTTTGGTGGTTTCCCTGGTTCGTCGCGTGGCACTGGCCGCGCTGCTTTCATCCTCGGTCGCAATCCCGGCATTTTCGGATACCGGGTCCGGGGCCTATTTGGCCGGACGTCAGGCAATCTACGAAAACGACTATGCCGCCGCCGAAAGGTATTATGCGCAGGCGTTGCGGTCTGATCCGCAGAACGCATTGCTGTTGGAAAGCGTGGTCGTCGCGCGGCTGGCGCTGGGCGAAGTTGAGCGCGCACTGCCCATCGCTGAGACGATTGAAGAGAATGGCCTTCCGAGCCAAGCTGCCCGGATTGCCATCGCCGCAAACCTGATCGCAGAGGGCGATTGGGAGACCCTGCTGTCACGTGATCCCGAAACGCAGGGCGTGGGTCCATTGGTCGATGGGTTGATGATTGCCTGGGCCTATCTTGGTCAGGGTGAGATGACCAAGGCGATGGAGCAGTTCGACTCGGTTACAACCCAGGAAGGGTTGCGCGAGTTTGCCCTCTATCACAAAGCGATGGCTTTGGCGTCGATCGGTGATTTCGAAGGGGCTGAGGCGATTTTCGCGGCCGATGACGGGGTCGTGGCCCGGTTCACACGCCGCGCCGCGTTAGCCCGGACCGAGGTTCTGTCGCAGCTTGACCGGAATGAGGACGCTCTGACCTTCCTGGCCGATGTGTTTCAGGCCGGAAGCGATCCGTCGATCGCAGATTACACAAGCCGATTGTCTGATGGCGAAACGCTGCCCTTCACCCATGCAGGAACGGCGCAAGACGGCATGGCCGAGATCTTCTTTTCGGTGGGTGCCGCGTTGAATGACGAGGCCGCGCCGGACTACGTTCTGCTCTATGCTCGCACGGCCAGCTTCCTGCGGCCTGATCACGTCGACGCCCTTCTGATGAGCGCTGAGCTTCTGTCGGAACTCAACCAGCTTGATCTTGCGGTCGAAGCGTATCGCGCGGTTCCCAAGGACAGCACCGATCACCACGTGGCCGAACTGGGCCGGGCTGATGTTCTGGGGCAATCCGGCAAAACCGATGCGGCGGTTGAGGTTCTGCAATCGCTGGCTGCGGAAAAGCCTGATCTTCCCAGTGTCCATGTCGCTTTGGCCGATCTGCAGCGCCGCGAGGAAAACTATGCCGCCGCGGTTGATTCCTACAACACCGCAATTGATCTGGCGGAGGGTGTCTCGGCCGCGAATTGGTTCCTGCACTACGCGCGCGGGATTTCTCATGAGCGCCTCAAGCAATGGGATCAGGCCGAAGCCGATTTCCGTCGCGCGCTTGAGCTGAACCCGGATCAGCCGCAGGTTCTGAACTATCTGGGCTATTCGCTTGTCGAACGTCGCGAAAAACTCGATGAGGCGCTGGACATGATCGAACGCGCCGTCGCGGCTCGCCCCGACAGTGGTTATATCGTCGACAGCCTGGGCTGGGTCCTGTTCCGCCTTGGTCGCTATGACGAAGCGGTCGAGCACATGGAGCGTGCGGTTGAGTTGATGCCGGTTGATCCGGTGGTCAACGACCATCTGGGCGATGTCTACTGGGCCGTCGGACGCGCCCGCGAAGCTGAGTTCCAGTGGAAACGGGCTCTGTCCTTTGTTGATCCCGAAGACACCGATGGTGAGGCTGATCCCGAACGCATCCGACGCAAGCTCGAGGTCGGTCTGGATACGGTTCTGTCCGAAGAGGGCGCGGATCCGTTGAAGGTTGCCAATGGCAACTAGCGCCTTTGCGCCCGCCAAGGTCAATCTAACCCTGCATGTCACCGGCCAGCGCGCCGATGGCTATCATCTGTTGGATTCACTAGTGGCTTTTGCCGACATTGGCGATCAGCTGACGTTTGACCCGGGCGTAGGTATTTGGATCTCGGTGAGCGGAGAGCATGCCGACGGGGTTCCGACGGACAGCCGAAATCTGGTCTGGAAAGCGGCCGAGGGCACTGGGTGGACAGGCCAAATCACGTTGAACAAGGTGCTGCCTCATGGTGGAGGCATCGGCGGAGGGTCCTCGGACGCGGCGGCCGTTCTGCGCCACGCGGCGGCGCAAGGGTTTGATATCCCGCCGCATCTTCCGACCGCGTTAGGGGCCGATGTACCGGTCTGCATGGTGGCCGAGGCTGCGCGGATGCGGGGGATTGGGGAGCAGGTGGACCGGGTCGCTTTGCCCCCATTGCCTGTCCTGCTGGTCAATCCTGGGGTTGAGGTTCCGACCGGATCGGTCTTTAGCGCTATGTCGTCGCGGGACAATCCGGGCTTGCCGGATCAAATCCCCTCATTCTCGGGCGTGGAAGACTGCGTCGCGTGGCTCTCGAACCAGAGAAACGACCTTGAACAGCCCGCCATAAGCCAGGCCCCGCAAATCGGGCGTGTGTTGGAGGAATTGGCGGACACAAGGGATGTGCTGCTAGCCCGAATGTCGGGGTCAGGGTCGACCTGTTTTGCGCTCTACCCGTCGATGAAGGCCGCGCATTTCGCAGCCTATGAGATCGGCGCGGCCCAGCCAGATTGGTGGTGCCGCGCAACGATGCTCAGTTAAGGCGCGAGACCACGTAGTCGGCCAAATCGCGCAGCAGAGTGCGGATTTCGTGATCAGGCAGAACCTCGAGCGAGGCTTTGGCCTTGTTCGCCCATCCCAGCGCGTCCTGACGGGTCGCCTCGAGCGTCTGGTATTTGTTCATAAGCCCAAGCGCATATTCCAGATCGCCATCCTGCTGGCGGCCTTTTTCGATCGTGCGCTCCCAGAAGATACGCTCATCCGCTGTGGCCCGCGCAACGGCTTTGATCACAGGCAGGGTCAGTTTGCGCTCGCGGAAATCGTCACCCACATTCTTGCCGGTTGCCTTGCTATCGCCCTGATAATCCAACAGATCGTCAGCAATTTGGAAGGCAATGCCCAGGGCATCGCCATAGTCGAACAGAGCTTTGACCTGCGCGTCTGAGGCTTCCGCAATCACGCCGCCAACCTCGGTCGCTGCGGAAAACAGGGCTGCGGTCTTGCCGCGTACGACCTGCAGATAGATGCTCTCATCCGTGTTCAAATCGGTGGCCGCGGTCATCTGCAGCACCTCACCTTCGGCAATCGTGGCCGAGGCATTGGCTAGGATATCCAAAACGCGTAGCGATCCGGTTTCAACCATCAACTGGAAGCTGCGGGAAAACAGATAGTCGCCCACCAACACGCTGGATTTGTTGTCCCACAACAGATTCGCCGTGGGCCGCCCGCGTCGTTGGGCGCTTTCGTCGACCACATCGTCGTGCAACAGGGTCGCGGTGTGAATGAACTCGACCGTCGCGGCCAGACGCACGTGATGCTCGCCCGTATAACCAAACAGCCGGGCCGCCGCCAATGTCAGCATCGGGCGCAGGCGCTTGCCGCCCGCTTCGACGAGATGCGCGGTCACCTCGGGGATACGGGGCGCGTGTTCGGACGCCATCCGGGTCCGGATTAGCGTATTCACAGCCTCCATTTCGCCGGTCAACATTTCGGCCAGCCGTTCGTGCGGCTTCGAGATTGTGCTGATGCCCATCACACTCCTGATACAAGGCTCGACTTTCGCCCTGCCTTGCCCTTACATCCATCCCCATGAAAGAACTATTGCGCAGTACCGATCCGACAATCTTGGCCTTTGCATCCGCTCTTCTTGAGGGCGAGGATATAGACTGCTTTCAGATGGACGTAAATATGAGCATCCTCGAAGGCGGCATCGGAATTTTCCCGCGACGCCTGATGGTTCGGGCCGATGATCTGACCCGAGCAGAGCGGGTGATGCGCGACAACGAGATTCCGCTGGGGCGATGAGCGGGTTCAAGGAGGATGAGCTAAGCCGGAACGATTTCCTCGGCGGGCGGTTGCGCCTGTGGCAACCCGTGTCGGGCTATCGCGCGGGGGTCGATCCTGTTTTGCTGGCGGCCAGCGTGCCCGCAACCTCTAGTCAGTCGGTGCTGGAGCTTGGCTGCGGGGCAGGGGCGGCAATCCTGTGCCTTGCGACACGCGTCCCCGGTTTGGACCTGTGTGGTGTTGAACTGCAAACGGCCTATGCGGATCTGGCCTGCCGCAATGCCACAAAAAACAATATGGTGTTGGAGGTCGTTTCGGCTGATCTGAATGAGCTGCCCTCCGATCTAAAGCAGCGCCAGTTCGACCATGTGATCGCCAACCCGCCCTACTATCGCGCAGGCGCGCACACTGCAGCTACGGACAGGGGGCGCAGTGTGGCTTTGGGGGAGCAGACGCCTATTGCCGATTGGATTGATGTCGCGGCCAAACGGCTGGCCCCGCGCGGCTATCTGCACATGATCCAAAAGGCGGATCGCCTGCAAGATATGCTTTTGGCCTGTCGGGGACGTCTGGGCTCGGTCGAAGTGCTGCCGCTTGCGGCCCGCGCGGGGCGAGAGGCCGAGCTTGTGATTCTACGGGCCCGCAAAGGTGGGCGGGCGGCCTTCAGGCTGCATGCACCTATCATCCTGCATGCGGGACAACGACATGAGCGCGACGGTGACAGCTATACGCCGGAACTCTCGGATGTGCTGCGGCAAGGCGCTGCGTTGGGGCCGTTTCACGTCAATCGGCAATGACCAGCCGAATTTGTCGGATTTATCACTTTTTCTTCGCGTCTGCGGCGTGACAGGCTGGAAACGATATGCTCAACTTCTTACGTGACATCTAGACACGTAAACAAGGAGGATCGCCATGAGCGTGAGCGCACATCTGACGGAACTGAAGAAGAAGCACGAATCTCTCGGTCTCGAAGTGGAACAAGCTCAACGCGCGCCAGGCATTGATGATCTTCATATCGCCCAGCTAAAGAAACAAAAGCTAAGGCTGAAGGAAGAGATCGAGCGCTTATCGACCTAACCTTTAAGACTGGCGCGCGCCGCAACCACGGCC
This sequence comes from Ruegeria sp. AG1, assembly GCF_056541705.1. Taxonomy (NCBI): domain Bacteria; kingdom Pseudomonadati; phylum Pseudomonadota; class Alphaproteobacteria; order Rhodobacterales; family Roseobacteraceae; genus Ruegeria; species Ruegeria sp. AG1. Next base: position 157,164 of record NZ_JBQFYU010000008.1, read on the forward strand.
CCGCCGGTGATCAAGACCGCCGCGATCGCCAATGTCCATGTCGGCATGGCGATCCCGGCAAAAACCAGAACCACGGTAGACAGCAAAGGCGCCGCGTAAGAGCTGGTGCCCAGCATTTGAATGTCGCCCTGTTTGACCCCGATATCCCACACATAGAAGGCCAGACCGACCGGCCCAAGGCCAAGGGCCAGTGTCGATATCCAGCTGTGCGTGGTGTCCGGCCAGACCGGTGCCTCAAGCGCGAAATGCAGGCACCATGAGGCGATCGCCGTGAACACGCAGAACACCGCGACCGAGCTTGTGGGCGTTTCTCCCAGCTTCCGTGACAACACGGAATAGCCCGACCATGTCAATGCGCATAGGAACGCCAGCGCGTATCCCGGTAGGTGGTCGGCTTGAAACCCGGCGCTGCCGCCTCCGGTGATGATCAGCGCAGCCCCGGCAAAGCCCAAACAGGCCCCGATCAGGTGGCCAGCGCGCAGATTCTCTCCGGGCAACAGGCCCGAGAACAGGACGATAAGCAGTGGCCAGAGATAGGCGATCAGCCCCGCCTCGGCCGCCGGGGCCATCCGAAGGGCCGAGAAGTATAGCGCGTGGTAGCCGAACAGGCCCACCGTTCCAAAAGCGTAGACTTTCCAACTGATGCGGCGCAGCTGGGACAATCCGCCCGATCGCCACGTCCAGACAAGCCCCAAAGTACCGCCGATACTGAAGCAGATCGCATTCAGTAGAAGCGGCGGTGTTGGGGCTGACCCGACTGTGAACAGGGCCAGCAGCGCCCAAAGCAAAACCGCAATGAAGCCGATGGCGGTGGCGCGTTGTCTGGTCATGTGGATGAGACGTCTTCTACAGGAACGATGGTGAATTCATCCGAGATATGAGCGGTTTTTTCAATCTCCGCAACAAACCAATCGCGAAATGCTGCGACTTGAGGCCGGCTCTCCGCTCCGGGCAGGCAGAGAAATCGAAAGCGGCCTTTGGTCTCGATCGCGGTTTTAAACGGCGCGACCAGCCGCCCTTCCATCATGTCCTTGATGATCATCGCCCGTCGCCCCAAGGCCACGCCCACGCCAGCGACGGCCGCGTCAATCGCGTGGTCTGCGTTGGAAAAATGCGCCCCGTGGGTCGGCGTAAACTCCACGCCAACAGCGCGGAACCACGTCGGCCAATCTGCCGGAGGTTTCAGAAACGCGATCGAATCGTCATGAATCAGAGGCGCTTCGCGCAGGCTTTCGGGCGTTGTGAACTCGGCGGCCAATTCGGGCGTCATGACCGGGGTTAGCCACTCCTTGCGAACTGGCAGGCAATAGAGGCCATCATCCCCGCCATAGCCGAACCGGATTGCGACATCCACGTCGTCCCGCTCAAGGTCCATATTGCGCAGGGTGGCTGAGAACCTCAGGTCGATTTCGGGATGGGCGCGGGCAAAATCATAAAGGCGCGGAGCTAGCCATTTGGCGGTCAGCGCAGGTCCGGCCGTCACGGTGAGGGTCGTGTTGTCCTGCAGCCTGCGTGTTGCGGCCCACGCGGCTTTGAGCGACGCAAACCCCTCGGCAGCCCCCGGGGCAAGCGCTTTGCCCGCCTCGGTCAGCTCGACCGCGCGATTCAGGCGGCGAAACAGCGGATGGCCCAAATGGTCCTCAAGCGACTTGATCTGGAAGGACAGCGCCGCGGGCGTGACGTTCAACTCTTCTGCGGCTTTGGCAAAGGACATGTGCCGCGCGGCAGCGTCAAAGGCGCGCAAAGCGGTGAGAGGGGGAAGGCGATCACTCATGTCACTTAAGTAATACTTATCTGAATGCTTGAAAACTCTCGTTTGTGCCTTTTTCAATCAAGGGTCATGTTTAGGGCAAGTCAAGTTCAGCTTTAGCAAAGGGGATCCGCCATGATCGAGATGTCAACAAACCCGTCTGTCCAGATTGCAATTCGTCGTGCCCATGAAGAGCGCAGCAAGCTTGTTCACAAAGTTCTGGGATGGGTGTTTGGTTCCCGCTGACCGCAGCGCGCGCGGACTTACGGGATAAAGAAGGGCCGGTCCAAAAGGACCGGCCCGTTTTCGTTCAGTGCGCTGAAATCAGACGAAGAACTGAGCGCCGTTGGCCGAGATGGTCGAACCATTGATGAACTGTGAATCGTCCGATGCCAGGAAGGCGACGCAGCGCGCGATTTCCTCAGGCTCACCCAAGCGACCGGCCGGAATCTGGCCGATAATCGACTCGCGGACCTTCTCAGGCACGGCCATAACCATTTCGGTGGCGATGTAGCCGGGGCAGATCGCATTTGCGGTGATACCGGCACGCGCGCCTTCCTGCGCCAGCGATTTCACGATACCCAGATCACCCGCTTTGGTGGCTGCATAGTTTACTTGGGCAAACTGGCCTTTCTGGCCGTTGATCGAGCTGATCACGATAACGCGGCCAAACTTGCGTTCGCGCATGCCGGACCAGACGGGGTGCACGGTGTTGAACACGCCGGTCAGGTTGGTGTCGATGACTTGATGCCACTGTTCAGGCGTCATCTTGTGGAAGGGCGCGTCGCGCGTGATGCCCGCATTAGCTACGACGATGTCGATGGGGCCGACTTCGGCCTCGACCTTTTCGATGCCCGCTTTGGATTCGTCATAGTCGGCCACGTTCCACTTGTAGGTGGCGATGCCGGTTTCCTCGGTGAATTTCGCTGCGGCTTCGTCATTCCCCGCATAGGTGGCGGCAACATTGTATCCTTCGGCCTTGAGCGCCTTGGAAATTGCTGCGCCGATGCCGCGAGAACCGCCGGTTACGAGTGCTGTACGTGCCATGGATGACTCCTCCAATTTTGGTCGTCTTGGTAATTCTGTTACTCTGAGAGAGAATGTTGCGCAATATCGTTTCGTGTTCGATCTTGTCTTTCTGTCTGGCGATATTGTCGCAGCTGTTGTGTAAAGCTTGATTGTAACAAAAAAGGGCGTCCAGTGGACGCCCTTTTCTATTTAGATGTCAACGCACTTAGTCGCGCTCCACGCAGAGGGCGACACCCATGCCGCCACCAATGCAGAGGGTGGCCAGACCCTTCTTGGCATCACGGCGCTTCATTTCGAATAGCAGCGTGTTCAGAACACGGCAGCCGGATGCTCCGATCGGATGGCCGATGGCAATCGCGCCACCGTTCACGTTCACGATCGAAGGATCCCAGGCCATGTCCTTGTTCACGGCGCAGGCTTGCGCGGCAAAGGCTTCGTTGGCTTCGACCAGATCCAGATCGTCAACCGACCAACCTGCTTTCTCCAACGCTTTGCGCGAAGCGTAGATCGGGCCAACGCCCATGATCGACGGGTCCAGACCGGCAGTCGCGTAGGACGCGATACGGGCCAGTGGCTCAATCCCGCGCTTTTCGGCGTTCTCAGCCGACATCAGCAGGGTCGCCGCTGCACCGTCGTTCAGGCCCGAGGCGTTTGCCGCGGTGACCGAGCCGTCTTTGGTGAAGGCCGGGCGCAGTTTGGCCATTGCTTCCATTGTTGCGCCGTGACGGATGTATTCGTCCTTGTCCATCACGATGTCGCCCTTGCGGGTTTTGATGGTGAACGGAACGATCTCGTCGGCAAATTTTCCTGCGTTCTGTGCAGCCTCGGCTTTGTTTTGCGAGGCAACGGCGAATTCGTCCTGCATGTCGCGGCTGATCTGCCATTTCTCGGCGACGTTCTCGGCGGTTTGGCCCATGTGATAGCCGTTGAACGCATCCCACAGACCGTCGCGGATCATGGTGTCGATGTATTTCATGTCGCCCATTTTGTGACCTGCGCGCAGGGCAGCGGCGTGGGGAGACAGGGTCATGTTTTCTTGGCCACCAGCGGCGACGATATCCGCGTCGCCCAGTTGGATGTGCTGAGCACCCAGCGCAACAGCGCGCAGGCCCGAACCACAAACCTGGTTAATGCCCCAAGCCGCGCTTTCCTGCGGCAGCCCGGCGTTGATATGCGCCTGACGTGCGGGGTTCTGGCCCTGAGCGGCGGTCAGGACCTGACCCATGATGGTTTCGCTGACTTCGCCTTTGTCGACGCCGGCGCGTTCGACGACGGCTTCGAGGACGGCAGCGCCCAGATCATGTGCGGGGGTATTGGCAAACGAGCCGCCAAAGCTGCCCACACCTGTACGTGCGGCGGATGCGATTACTACATTGGTCATATAATTTGTCCTTTACCGTCGTGGTCCAGCGGGAAATGTGACGACGCGGACCGCAGAGGGCTCCCTCTGCCCGTACCAGAGCGCCAATTTCTCCCCCCTCTAGTGACTTCTGCAATAGCGCAATGCTGCACTTGCAGCAACGGACAGCTTGCCTCAGGCGGCAATCAGGCAAGTGTTCGCGCGCCGATTGTCCAACTAAGTCCCTGTTTTGGAGTTTCTTTTTGCGTTCCACGGCGGCGACAACGACGGCGCGCCAAATAGGAAACCCTGCATGCAGTCGACACCGCTTGCGCTCAGAAAAGCTGCGTCTTGCGGATTCTCGACTGATTCGGCTGTGACCAGAATTTCGAACTCTCGCGCGACTGCGATCAATGCACGGACGAGGGCCTGGTTGTCGGGGTCGGTACTGATACCGCGAATGAACTGACCGTCGATCTTGGCGGCATCAAACAAGAATTCCCGGAAATGTCGAAAGCAGAAATTGCTTGCGCCAAAGTCATCCAGAGCAAAGGCAATACCACGCTCCTGCAACCTGTCCATCAGGTCGATCACCAGCTCGGGCACCTGCATCGCCGATTTCTCGGATATCTCCAAAATCAGTCGTTCGCCCAGATTGCTATCCCGTTTGAGAAAGCGATCTAGAATACGAGACCAGTGCGAATACCCGATCGAGCGCGCTGACATGTTGATCGACAGCCGGATCTGAGGGTTCCTGACCAGTGTCTGCAACCCCATCTCAAGCGCGATGCAATCCAACTCGCGCCCGATGGGCGTGTTTTCCACCTGAGGCATGAATTCCCGTGCAGGGATAACCCGCCCGGTTTCGTCCAACACACGGATCAGACCTTCGTAGAAGGCAACGTTATGAGGCGCCTGTGCCTGCATCAGCGGCTGAAAGGCCAGTTTGCATTGTTTGTGCCGAACTGCATCCGAGGCCATCTGCAATACAGATTGATCCCGACCGGAAATTGCTGAGGTCAAAGGGCTGTCTGGCCCGTCCTCGGCATCTGCAATTGTCTTGTCTCGCATGCGCGCTGATCCCGAATGGCTCTTCGGTTGCAGTGTCGCAGGAAACAGATGAATCTGGGGTTAATGCAGGTGATGATTAGCGCGCAGATTGCCACGCATGGCTGAGCGAGGCCGCTGCCCCGAACACTGCGCCCATAGCGCCAAGGATCATCATGGAAAACCCGATTAGGACAAGCGCTGATGCTGCCGTTGCGATGGCGGCAAACATGGCCAGAAGCACACCTAGCAGTCCGACTGTGGTTGATACGGTTGTCACTCGGGTCATTCCGGCCTCCGGCCACTGGTTACGTCACGCCTGACGCTCCATATGGACCGTTCGGGCCGGATTTCAACCAGAGCGGCGTAGTGCCGCGCCAGGATCAGGCCTGTTTTGCTGCGGAATTAGGCAAGTTTTCGCGGGTTTGCTCGAATCCGGGCGTTCCGAGATCATCAGGATGGCGGGCCACATGCTTTGCCTTGATCTGCTCTGAGCTATCCCGGCTTCCATCGTGGCTATAGCCGGGCGGGGCAAAACAATAGGCGAGGCGTTGCTTCAGCGTCAGCCCCGGTTGGGTCGCATCGCGCCAGATGCCGACCCATTCGTGAAAGGCGACGCGCAGCGGGTTGAAGGTGGCGATGTTGTGAACCAGCCCGTAGTCGACCCGGTCGTTCTCTTGCTCGGGGACAAAAGTGCCGAACATCTTGTCCCAGATGATGAAAACGCCAGCATAGTTGCAATCCAGATAGCGCGCGTTGCGGCCGTGATGCGCCCGGTGATGGCTGGGGGTGTTCATGACCGCTTCGAACCAGCGGGGCATTTTTCCGATGGCTTCTGTGTGAATCCAGAACTGGTAGATCAGGTTCAGCCCGCCCACGAACAGCACCATCGCCGGGTGAAAGCCCAGCAGGATCAGCGGCGCGCGCACCACCATCATGAAGGTAAACGTATAGGTCCATGTCTGCCGTAGCGCGGTGGTCAGGTTATAGTGCTGCGAGCTGTGATGGTTCACATGACTGGCCCAGACCCAGCGGATACGGTGGCCAAACCGATGCACCCAGTAGTACCGCAGGTCATCCAGCACAAAGCACAGGATGATGATCGGGATCGACGTGCCCAGATCGAGCGGCGTGATCCGCCACAGCCACATGAAGAACCCATAGGCGATAAATCCCAGAAGGAACCCCGACGCAATATTGCCCGCCCCCATGATCAGAGAGGTCACTGCATCGCGCGTCTCATACCGCCCACCGCGGCCTTTGACTGCGATCCAGACGAACTCGGCCAAAATGGCGGCGATGAAGAACGGGACGGCCCATTGGACGGCATCGGGAAAGGTGATCTGGTCGGTCATGCGGGCTCCATCAGGTTGCGCCAGTGGGGGCGCTCAAACTCATCCAGATGGATGATGGCTTTGGGGGTGCCGAAATCGTGGAACAGAATCTCGAACCCGTCGGTGCGATCCAGCAAGTCATAGTCCAGCAGATGCTGCGCCACAGTATCCGCGCCAAAGGACCAGATGAGACCCGGCCCTTTTTCCGTCCGTACCAGCGCTGCATGGCGATCATGGGCAACCGTGACGTCAATGACGGTGTCTTCCGGGAAATGCCGGACCCATTGATCGCGCGCGGTTTCAGCAGACAGAACGCACCGTTGCGATCTGCCGGTCAGATGCAGCAACAGAGTGACCCCGGCGATCCCGCCGACCACAAGCACCAACAGAATTTCCAGTGGCATTCCATCCTCCTGCGCACAGAGTGCGGATCAGAGGATGGGCTGTCAAAGGTGGCGTTGCGTCAGCTTAGCTGTTGGCCTCGACCAGAGTCGCAATGATCGCCTTCGCGCTATCCGAGTTCCATTCGGCATCGCCGATCAGGCGGGCGATTTCATTACCATCCGGGTCGATGATGACGGTGATCGGCAGTCCAATGACACCCATCTCACGCGCCACAGCTTGCGAGGGATCCTGATGGCGGGGCAGGTTGTCGATGCCATTTTCTTCGAAGAATTTCTTGATCCCGGCAGGCGAGTTGCGCCCGGTCGCCAGAGTCAGAACCTCGAACTTGTCTCCCCCGAACTCGTCCTGTAGCTCGGCGATCTGGGGCATTTCCTTGCGGCAGGGCGCGCACCAGGTGGCCCAGAAGTTCAGCAGGACGTACTTGCCTTTGTAGTCCGCAAGTGAGGCCGTTCCGCCATCATCTTCCAGTTGGAAGTCAACCGGCGTCACCGGCTTGGGTTCTTTATGCAGGATCAGCCGTTTCAGGCTGTCTTCGCGCAAGGGGCCCAGCGTTTCGGCATCGGTCGCCAAAGCGGCATTTGCACCCAGCGCAAGGGCCATATAAAGGGGGATCAGACGAAATAGGCGCATATCAACTCCGGGTTTTCTTACATGACCGATCATTCCTCGAACCAGATGTGGGGCGGCCGCTTTGCCGCCGGTCCAGACGCGATCATGGAGGCAATCAATGCCTCGATCGGGTTCGATCAGCGGATGGCAGCCCAGGACATCGCAGGCTCGCGCGCCCATGCCGCTATGCTGGCGGCGACAGGCGTTATTAGTGATAGTGACGCGCAGGCCATTCGGGAAGGGCTACTCACAGTCTTGTCAGAAATCCAGAACGGAGAATTTCAGTTCTCGACCGCGCTGGAAGACATCCACATGAACGTCGAAGCGCGCCTGAAAGAGGTGATCGGTGAGCCCGCAGGCCGTCTGCACACGGGTCGGTCGCGTAATGATCAGGTGGCAACCGATTTCAAACTTTGGGTACGTGACCAGTTGGACGCGGCAGAAACCGGCCTACTGGCCCTGATCCGCGCGCTTTTGGCGCAGGCCGAGGCCGGGGCGGATTGGGTCATGCCAGGCTTCACTCACCTGCAAACCGCGCAGCCGGTGACCTGGGGCCATCACATGATGGCTTATGTCGAGATGTTTGGCCGCGATCTCAGCCGTGTCCGCGATGCGCGCGCCCGGATGAACGAATCTCCCCTTGGTGCCGCCGCGCTGGCCGGGACGTCTTTCGCCATCGACCGCCACATGACGGCCGAGGCGCTGGGCTTTGACCGGCCTGCTGCGAACTCGCTGGATGCGGTCAGCGACCGCGACTTCGCGCTGGAGTTCCTGTCCACTGCCTCGATCTGCGCCGTTCACCTGTCGCGCTTTGCCGAAGAGCTGGTGATCTGGTCCTCGGCCCAATTCCGGTTTGTGACGCTCTCGGATCGGTTCTCGACCGGGTCCTCGATCATGCCGCAGAAGAAAAACCCCGACGCAGCAGAGCTGATCCGCGCCAAAGTCGGCCGCATCTACGGCGCAAACACCGCGCTGATGATGGTGATGAAAGGCTTGCCGCTGGCCTATTCCAAGGACATGCAGGAAGATAAAGAGCAGGTTTTTGATGCCGCCGACAACTGGATGCTGGCACTGGCGGCGATGGAGGGCATGGTCATGGATATGACTGCAAACCGCGACAGCCTTGCCGCAGCGGCGGGGTCGGGATTCTCGACCGCAACCGATCTGGCCGACTGGCTGGTGCGTGTTCTGGGCCTGCCGTTCCGTGATGCCCACCATGTCACAGGTTCGCTGGTGGCGATGGCTGAAAACAAGGGCTGCGACCTGCCTGATCTGACCCTGGAAGACATGCAGTCGCTCCATGCGGATATCACCGATGACGTCTATTCTGTTCTTACTGTCCAAAACTCTGTAAACTCGCGTCAGTCCTATGGTGGCACCGCCCCGGATCAGGTGCGGGCGCAGGTTGAGCGATGGAAGGCGCTGGTGTGATGACAGTTCTACGCATAGCGGTGATTGTGGCGGCTGGGTTCGCGCTGGCCGGATGTGGCGCGGATGGTGAGCCGGTTCAGCCAACGGCAAGTGTGGGTGTCGGCGTCGGCTCAAGCGGAACGCATGTGGGCGGAGGCATCGGCTTCCGCCGCGGGGGCTTTGGCCTCTATCTGGGCGTTTAGTCGCTGATCCCGTTGTAATTCTGGGTAAAACACCCAAGTAGGGTCTGGCACGCCGAGGCGCGGCCCTTCGTTCTAGTACTCAGAGACTGACCTCATGCGAATTTTCGGATTTCTTCTGGCGCTCGTCGCGCTTGCGGCTTGCGAGCCGACCTCCAGCCAACGGCCTGAACCGCAAAAAGAGCCCAGTTCAACCGGAGTCTCAGTGTCCGGCTATGCGCGTGTCGGCGTGTCGAACGATTTCTGAACGCCCTGCGGCGTATCGTTTCAGTGCGAATCCATTGATCCATAGGGCGGTTTTGGTCTAATCGCGCTTCTATGGATCACTTTCTCTACCGCGACGGCGCGCTTTTCGCCGAGGATGTCCCGATCTCCGAAATCGCAGCCGCGGTCGGAACCCCGTTCTATGTCTATTCGACTGCGACTCTGTTGCGGCATTTCAAGCTGTTCGATGACGCGCTTGAAGGCACTGATCACCTTGTCTGCTATGCGATGAAGGCCGCCAGCAATCAGGCGATTCTGAAGACGCTGGCGCAAGCGGGCGCCGGGATGGATGTGGTCTCGGGCGGGGAATACCTTCGGGCCAAGGCCGCCGGTGTGCCGGGCGACAAGATCGTTTTTTCGGGTGTTGGCAAGACGGCGGATGAGATTCGCACAGCGCTGACCGGTGGTCTCCGCCAGTTCAACGTCGAATCCGAGCCCGAGATGGAAGTGATCAACGCGGTAGCGACGGAGCTGGGCGTGGTTGCGCCGATCACCGTTCGGGTGAACCCGGATGTGGACGCCAAGACCCATGCCAAAATCGCAACCGGCAAGTCCGAGAACAAGTTTGGCATCCCGATCTCGCGCGCGTCCGAGGTCTATGCCCACGCGGCATCTCTGCCGGGGCTGGAGGTCATCGGCGTCGACGTCCATATCGGCTCGCAACTGACCGAGCTGGAGCCGTTTGAGCTGGCCTACACCAAGGTCGCCGAACTGACCGAGCAGTTGCGTGCAGAGGGCCACAACATCCGCCGCCTCGATCTGGGCGGTGGGCTTGGCATTCCCTACACGCGCTCGAACGACGCGCCGCCTCTGCCGTTGGAATATGGTGCGCTGATCAAGAAAACGCTGGGTCATCTGGGCTGTGAAATCGAAATCGAACCCGGTCGCCTGATTTCAGGCAATGCCGGTCTGATGGTCAGCAAGGTGATCTATGTGAAATCCGGCGAAGGGCGTGATTTCCTGATCGTTGACGGCGCGATGAACGATCTGATCCGCCCGGCCATGTATGAGGCGCATCACGATATCGTTGCGGTACAGGAACCCGCAGCGGGGGTCGAACAACAGCCCTATGACATCGTGGGCCCCGTCTGCGAATCCGGTGATACTTTTGCCAAACAGCGCAACATGCCGCCGCTTGCGCCGGGTGATCTAATCGCCTTCCGCAGCGCCGGGGCCTATGGCGCGGTGATGGCCAGCGAATACAACACGCGCCCCCTGATCCCCGAGGTTTTGGTGAATGGGGATCAATTTGCCGTAATTCGTGAACGCCCAAGCTTTGACGAAATCATAAACCGCGATACCATACCTGAGTGGCTCTGACGCGGTAGGCGCGCGGGCCAACACCCGGAGGCCCGCTTTGAGCGACAAACCAAACCTGCCCGTTCCCCGTCTGTCCGTGTGGATGACACATGCCGGATTGCTGGCCGAGCAGGTTTTGCGCGCGTTTTGGCCGTTTTTCTCGGTTTTGATGGCTGTTTTGGCCGCGTTGATGCTGGGTCTGCATGATGTTGTGCGGGTTGAGATCGTGTGGGGCGCAGCTGTCGTCGTAGCCATTGCGCTGCTTGTCAGCGCGATCTGGGGGATTCGGCAATTCCACCTGCCATCACGAGCCGAAGCGCTGGCCCGATTGGATGAAACCCTGCCCGGGCGTCCGATTCAGGCATTGATGGATGATCAGGCGATTGGTGCGGGGGATGCGGATTCGGTTGCCCTCTGGCAGGCGCACAAGGCGCGGATGGCGGACCGTGCCGCGCAAGCGCGCGTTGCCAAACCCGACCTGAGACTGGCGTCGCGCGATCCTTATGCCCTGCGCTACGCGGCTTTGCTGGCGCTGGTGGTCGCGGCCCTGTTCGGTTCGTTCTGGCGGATTGGCTCGGTGGCCGAGATGGCCCCCGGAACTGCAGTGGCGGGGCAAGGACCAACATGGGAAGGTTGGGTCGAACCCCCACGCTATACCGGACTGCCGACTCTCTATCTGGCCGATCAGACGGGTCCCACGCTGTCGATCCCTCAAGGCAGTCGCGTTACTCTGCGTTTTTATGGCGAGGTCGGCGCGCATAGCCTGACCGAAACAAGCTCTCCCTTAGGTGCCGAGGCCGCGACCGAAACTGAGCAGGATTTCACCGTCGCCCGTTCAGGCCAGATGCGCATTGATGGCCCCGCAGGACGGGATTGGATGGTGGACGTCATTCCCGACACCCCGCCGAGCATTGCGGTTGCTGATAAGGCCGAAGCCGAGGCAGGCGGGCAGATGAAGCTGCCCTTTACGGCTTCGGATGACTATGGGATTGTCTCTGGCTCGGCGGTTATCGAGTTGGACATGGCCTCGGTAGATCGTCGCTATGGTCTGACGGCTGACCCTGAACCGCGCGAGGTGATCGAGGTCGAATTGCCAATGCCGATCACCGGAGACCGCGCGGATTTCACCGAAGATCTTATCGAGGATTTCTCACAGCACCCATGGGCGCATCTGCCGGTTCGCATCACGTTGATGGCGCGCGACGCCTCGGACCAGGAAAGCACGTCCGAGCCATATTTGACCGATCTACCTGCGCGCCGATTCTTTGATCCCCTGGCGGCTGCGGTGATCGAACAGCGCCGCGATCTACTCTGGTCGCGGACCAGTGCGCCGCGTGTGGCCCAGGTTCTGCGGGCGATCTCGCACCGGCCCGAGGAACTGTTTCGCTCCGATACCGCCTATCTGCGCTTGCGGGTCACCCTGCGGCGGTTGGAAAACTTCAACGACTACGGTTTGAAGGATAAACAACAGGCCGAGATCGCGCAGGCCCTTTGGGATCTGGCGGTTTTGATCGAAGAGGGCACTCTGGCTGATGCGCTGGAGCGGATGCGCCGGGCGCAGGAGCGTCTCACTGAGGCGATGCAAAACGGGGCCAGCGATGAGGAAATCGCTGAACTGATGCAGGAACTGCGAGAGGCCACGCAGGATTACCTGAACCAGTTGCAGCGTCTTGCGCAGGAAAACGGCGACAGTGATGAGCGCCAGTCCGGTCAGAATGGCGAAAGCATGCAAATGACGCAGGACGATCTGCAGGCCATGATGGATCGCATTCAGGAATTGATGGAACAGGGCCGCATGGCTGAGGCGCAGCAGGCGCTGGAAGAGTTCCAGCAGATGATGGAGAACATGCGCGTCACACAAGGCCAAGGGCAGGGTGGTCAATCCGAAGGGCAACAGGCCATGGAAGGCTTGGCCGAGACCCTGCGCGAACAGCAAGGTTTAAGTGATCAGGCGTTCCGCGATTTGCAGGAACAGTTCAACCCCGGCGCTCAGGCCGGAGAAAATCAGGGTAATGAAGGCCGCAATGGCGGTCAGGGCCGTGGTGAAAGCCACGAGGGTCAGGGCGGCCAGGGTCAGGGTTCGGATCAGGCGGGCGAAGGCCAACCGGGTGAGGGGTCTTTGGCGGATCGGCAGCAGGCCCTGCGGCAGGAACTGAACCGACAGCAACAGGGCTTGCCCGGTGCAGGCACCCCCGAAGGCGACGCGGCGCGCGATGCGTTGGGCCGCGCAGAAGGTGCCATGGAAGAGGCGGAGGAGGCGCTGCGCGGCAATGATCTGGCCGAAGCGATCGACCGTCAGTCCGAAGCGATGGAGGCCCTACGAGAAGGCATGCGGTCCTTGGGTGAGGCCATGGCGCAGAACCAACAGAACCAATCCGGACAAGGCACCGAGGAAGGTGAGGCGCAAGCCAACAGCCGTGATCCGCTTGGCCGCAATCCCGGTGCAGCCGGGTCGATCTCAACCGATGACAACCTGTTGCAGGGCGAAGACGTTTACCGCCGCGCGCGTGAGTTGCTGGACGAAATCCGCCGTCGGACCGGTGAAACGGACCGGCCCGAGATCGAGCTGGAATACCTCAAGCGTCTGTTGGAACGGTTCTGAGCCGGTATATCGTTTCGGCTTAAACCTGAGACACGAATACCCTGCCCCGCTTTCAGCGTTCTCGGGACATTCGTGTCACTTGGTGTTACAGGTAAAACCCGAAACGCTTTACTCCTGCGGCGCGCCTGCCCCGGCTTGCGTCTCAAGCCAGATACGGGCCTGATCAATCAGAGAGACATAGGAGTCCAGCACGGGATCGGCTTGCGGTACGGCCTCACCGATCTGTTGCGCATTGCCGTAGATCAGATACAGGATAACGCCGATGACCAGCATCACGGCAAAGCCGCGCACGAAGCCACGGGATTGTTTGGCCGGGGGCGTGTCGTCGCCCTCATCGCTCATCATGCCTGAATTGATGGTCTCAACGTCAGGAAGCTCATCCTTTTGGCCCGCATCCTCGGCGGTCTCGGTCGCAGTTGGGCGCTTGATCTGAAACTCGGGTTCGACAGAGTCTTCCAGTGCCAGATCGGGTTGCGTCTCAAGGCTGCTGCCTTCTTGAGAGCGCAGCTCCGCCTCACGCGCGGCCTCCTCCTTCAAAATGCTCGCAACGGCAGGGTCGACATTGCCGGTCTTGCCGCTATCGGACGGAGTCTCAGCAACGACCTCGACATTTGTGTCGGGTTTAGGTGTTGGCTCTGGCTTAGCGTCCGGCTCGGCGGTGGCGTCCGGCGTGTCAGTGACGGGTGCTGCGTCTTCGGGGTGCTTGGGCTGAAACCACGTCTGGTCACAGGCGGAGCACTGCACATCGCGCCCCTCTTCGGGGATAACCTCGTCCGGCACTTCGTACTGAGCGCCGCAATTCGGACATGTAAGTCTCATACTGCCTCCCCGGCCTGACGTTCGGCCCGATAGTAGTTTTTTCAGGGATGATATTCCGTTAAGACCCAACAGCAAAGGGCGTTTTCGGTTTCATGGGGCAAGTGTCGCCAATTGGACTCGGTGCAGGCATTGAAACCGCAGGCAAGCTCGGGCAAGAAGATCGGCAAAAGAACTGGGGACACCTGTGATCGAGCTGGAAAATGTCAGCTATACCTATGGCGACGGTGCGTTACTGAGCGATGTCTCAGTCAAATTGCAGCCCGGCTCGTTCCATTTCCTGACCGGACCTTCGGGCGCGGGCAAAACCACGTTGCTGAAGCTGTGCTATGGCGCGTTGTTTCCGACCTCGGGTCGGTTGAGCGTGTTTGACGAAGATATCGCGCGTCTGGATCGGGATCAGATGGCCCTGTTGCGGCGTCGGGTCGGTGTTGTGCATCAGGATTGCCAATTTTTGGATCATTTGACGCTGGCTGAAAATGTCGCCTTGCCTCTGATGGTGTCGGGACGGGCCGAGTCGGAAGAGCAGGACAACCTGACCGAGCTTTTGTCCTGGGTCGGACTGGGGGCCCGGCTTGACGCCCATCCGCCTGAACTGTCGGGTGGTGAACGCCAACGCGCGGCTTTGGCCCGAGCCGTGATCCTGTCGCCAGACGTTGTGCTGGCGGATGAGCCGACCGGCAACGTCGATTGGGAGATGTCGCAACGGCTACTGCGTCTGCTGATCGAGCTGAACCGCATGGGCAAGACCGTCCTGATCGCCACCCACGACCTGAGTCTGATCCGCGCGGCCAAGAGCCAGGTTCAGGCCCGCGTGTTGCGCATCTCGCAGCGCAAACTGCATCTGGCCGGAGCGGACCTATGAGCAACGGTGACATCCGGAACCTGCTGCGCCGGGATACACGCGCGGATCGCGTTGTCCCTCCAACCGGGTACACGGCGCATCTGACCCTGTTTGTATCGGGCGCAATGGCGTTTCTGGCAGTGTTTGCACTGGCGCTTTCGCTTGCTTCGGGTCGGATCGCAGACCGTTGGGCCTCGGAGCTGGCGGGGGCTGCCACCTTGCGCATCAACGCCCCGGCCGAGCAGATGGCGGCACAGACGGAAACCGCGCTGACCGTTCTTGGCCAGACACCCGGCGTTGCCTCAGCCCGCGCGCTGACGGCCGAGGAACAGGCCGCGCTGCTGTCACCATGGTTTGGGCCTGATTTGCCGATTGAGACACTGCCGATCCCGCAACTTATTGAAATCGTTGAAGGTGAGCCGGGTCTCGACACGGCTGGTCTCCGTCTGCGATTGGGCGCCGAAGTGCCCGGAGCGGTTCTGGATGACCACACCCGCTGGCGCGAGCCTCTGGTGGATGCGGCGATGTCCCTGCGACGGCTGGGCTGGGTCTCGATCCTGCTGATCGGAGGTGCTACCGCGGCTATGATCACGCTGGCAGCCAACGCCTCGCTTGCTGCGAATGCCAGCATCATCGCAGTGCTGCGGCAAGTGGGCGCGCGGGATCGGTTCATCGCCGGCGCATTTGTCCGCCGCTTTACCTACCGCGCCTTCTTCGGCGCATTTGTCGGGACGATGTTGGGGATGACGGGCGTTTTGCTCTTGCCCGACCCCTCGGACGAGGGCGGATTTCTGACCGGAGTAGGGTTTCAGGGGCTTGGCTGGGTGTTGCCCTTGCTGATCCCCGTTCTGGGCGCTGTGGTTGCCTTCTTCGCCACCTGGACCGCCGCCCGCCGCAAGTTGAAGGAGCTTTCCTGATGTCACAGGGCTTTCAATGGATCCGTTCCCTGATCTTCATGATTGTGATTTACGTTTGGATGTTGATCCTTGGAATCGTCTATCTGCCATACGCGATCTTCACGAAACAGGGCGCTTTGCGCGCATGCAAAACTTACGCGCGCAGCACGATGTGGTTGGCGCGATGGATGGTTGGCATAAGGTGCGAGGTGCGTGGCACGGTGCCCACTGGCGAGGTTGTCATCGGGGCCAAGCACCAGTCTTTCCTTGATATCATCATGATCTTCGACGCCATCCCGCATGGTAAATTCATCATGAAACGAGAGCTTCTCTGGACCCCGGTCATCGGAATGTATGCGCGGCGTTTGGGCTGTATCCCGGTCAATCGCGGCAAGAAGGGTGCGGCAGTGGCCAAGATGGTCAAAGACGTCGCCAAAGAGTTCGCCGAACCCGGTCAGTTGGTGATTTACCCTCAGGGCACCCGCGTCGCGCCGGGCGTGTCCAAACCATATAAGGTCGGCACGGCGATCCTTTACGGAGGGCTGGGCTTTCCGTGTGTGCCGGTTGCGACCAATGCCGGCGTATTCTGGCCGCGCAGTGGTATCTTGCGCAAACCCGGGTTGGCGATCGTCGATTTCCTCGACCCGATTGAACCGGGCGTCGAACGGGACGCGTTTCTGAGCCGTTTGGAAGATGTGATCGAGACACGCTCAGACGCTTTGATGAAAGAAGTGGGGTTTGATCCGGATGGAGTTCATTGAGGACATCCCGAGCCTAGAGGCGCTCTATGGCACGCCCGCAGCGCCGTCGTTGCGCAAAGTAGCGCACAGCCTGACGCCGCTCTACCGGCAATGGATCATGGCATCGCGCCTATGTGTCCTCAGCACCGTTGGCCCCGAAGGCGTCGATGGCAGCCCGCGCGGGGACGATGGGCCCGTTGTTTTGGAGCTTGATCCCAATACGCTGGCCATGCCGGATTGGCGGGGGAACAACCGTCTGGATTCCTTGCGCAATATCGTGCGCGATCCGAGGGTTTCGGTGTTGTTTATCGTGCCCGGCTCCAACACTGTGGTTCGCCTGAACGGGACGGCACGGGTATCTGCGGATCAAGGGTTGAGGGCGCGGTTCGACAAGCAAGGCAAGCAACCGGCCACCGTGATCGTTATCCAGATTGCCGAGATCTACACCCAATGCGCCCGGGCCTTGATGCGGGCTGGGACATGGACCGGCGGAGATCAAAGCAGTGGATTGCCCACGGTTGGCGAGATCCTTGCAGAAGCCTCATCCGGTGAGGAAGGCGGCGCGCAATACGACTCCGAATGGCGCGCGCGCGCCGCAAAGACAATGTGGTAGGTAGGGCACCTAGATAGCCTCTGCGCCAATTCTGGCGACCTTGGAAATCCAGCGATCGACGCTTCCTGGCTTTGGCTCGCTGGCCCCTGCGAAATATGTGAACCGCGTTGGCTTGAAGCCGACAAAGCCGAGTATCTGATCGCGGACTTGCCGGATCAGTGCTTGACGGTAGATCAGGCGCATGAACCAGCCGGGTGTGTCCGAGGTCAGGATGACGCGCGCGGTGCGACCGGTCAGCATCGGGGCCGGAAAGCCCAGTTTGGTGGTGTTTCTCGTATCGAACGTTCGTCCCGGGATGAACATGCGATCAATTAGGCCTTTCAGCTTAGCGGGCAGGCCACCCCACCACATCGGCGCGGTCATAACGAGATGGTCGCTCCATTCGAAATCTTGCAACAGCTTCTCAAGCTCGGGCTCAAGAGGTTTGAACTCGTGATAGTTGCCCTGCCCAAAATCGAGATCGAACTGAAGGTCGCTCAGATGGATCAGGCGGACTTCATGACCGTTCTGGCGCGCAGCGTCGCCGTAGGTTTTCGCAAAAGTACGGGACAGGCTGCTTTCGGCAGGGTGTCCGTCGAGGATCAGGATTTTCTTGGCGTGCATGGGATGTCTCCTAAAAATGACCATGGTCAGTTTATTAGGTATAAAAATGACCATGGTCAATATAAAATTTGACCGCGGTCAAAAAACATGCAATCTGGCCTCATGCAAAAGACAGTCCAGAAACGCACGTTGAAAACCCGCGCCCGCCTGATGGCGGTGTCGGAAGAGTTGATTCAGAAAAGCGGGTATGAGGGCCTTCGGGTGGAAGAGGTGGTGCAGACGGCTGGTGTCGCCAAGGGCACCTTCTTTGCACATTTTCGCGACAAGGACGCGTTAATGGAAATCCTGATCGCGGACAGATTGAATGCGTGTCTGGATCAGGCCGAGGCGGGGACATCGCCCAAAAACGTAAAACAGCTTATCGCTGCCTTGGAACCGGTCCACAGCTTCATGATGTCCGAACGGTATGTTTTCGATCTGCTGATCCGGTATTCCGGCGCAACCGCCATCGCGGATGTTGGGCCGATCGCCTATTGCTTTGAGCGGTATTTCCGGGTGGTGATGATGTGGCTTGAAGTGGCCGAGACGCGCAAGGATGTGCCGTCCGAACTTTTGGCCGAAGGTGTTCAGGCCTTTGCGATTCAGGCCATGTCTCTCAGGTTCTGCGCGTTGCATTCGGCGACAACCTTCACCGACAGGCTTGAAACTTACCTGAATGCCTGGTTGACCCCGACAGGCTGATCGCCGCCGGGGTCAGAGACCTTTAGCTGTGAATTGGGCCGTCACCACAGGCCAGAGCGGCCTCACGCACGGCTTCCGAATAGGTCGGGTGGGCGTGACAGGTCAGCGCCAGATCTTCGGCTGAGGCACCGAATTCCATCGCAACGCAAACCTCGTGGATCAGATCGCCTGCAGCGGGGCCGATGATATGCGCACCCAGAATCCGGTCGGTTTCCTTGTCGGCCAGAATCTTGACGAATCCGTCAGAGGCAAAGTTGGCCTTGGCCCGGCCATTGCCCATGAACATGAATTTGCCGACTTTGTAGGCGCGGCCCTGTTCTTTCAGTGTCGCCTCGGTTTCACCCACATTGGCAACTTCGGGCCAGGTGTAGATCACGCCGGGGATGACGCCGTAGTTTACGTGGCCGTGCTTGCCTGCGACCTGCTCGGCTGCGGCCATACCTTCGTCTTCGGCCTTGTGCGCCAGCATCGGGCCTTCGGTGACGTCTCCAATCGCGTAGATGCCCGGCACGTTGGTCTGCCAGTCCGCGCCGACCTTGATCTGACCGCGCGGCGTCATCTCGACACCCAGCGCATCCAGCCCCAACCCGTCCGAGTATGGCTTGCGACCGGTGGCGACCAGGACGGTATCGGCTTCAATCACATGTTCACTGTCATCCTTGAGTAGCTTGTAGGTGACTTTCGCTTTGGTTTTCGACGCTTCGGTCTTTTGTACCGCCGCACCCATCACAAAGTTCAGGCCCTGTTTCTTGAGGATACGCTGGAAGGTCTTCTGTACCTCGGGGTCCATGCCCGGCGTGATCTCCTTGAGGAATTCGATCACCGTCACTTCAGCACCCAGACGGCTGTAGACCGACCCCAGTTCCAGACCTATCACACCGGCACCAATCACCACCATCTTCTTCGGGATCTTCCCCAGCGATAGCGCCCCGGTTGAGGTCACAACGACCTTCTCGTCAACTTCAACGCCCGGCAGGGCCGACGGCTCGGAGCCTGATGCGATGATGATGTTCTTGGTGTCGTGAACCTCATCACCCACTTTGACCTTGCCGGCAGCCGGGATTGACCCCCAGCCTTTCAGCCAGTCGATCTTGTTCTTCTTGAAGAGGAACTCGATGCCCTTTGTGTTGCCCTCGATAACCTCTTCCTTGTAGGCCTGCATCTGTTTCCAGTCGACGGACGGAGATTTGCCCTTCAGGCCCATCTTGGCAAAGTTATGCTCGGCCTCGTGCAGCTGATGAGAGGCATGCAACAGCGCCTTGGATGGGATGCAGCCCACGTTCAGGCAGGTGCCGCCCAGCGCCTCACGCCCTTCGACAACGGCGGTTTTCAGGCCCAGCTGGGCGCAGCGGATGGCACAGACATAGCCGCCGGGACCGGCTCCGATTACGATGACGTCATAGCTGGACATTGAGGGCACTCCTTGGTGTGTCTTGGCCGCATCCTGGTGCGGCGTACTAAGCTATAGGGCTAGCAGGTAAAGATAGATCGTCGCAAGAAACCCAGCCATCCACACGATCGTGCGCAGGAAGGGAACCGGGATTGCGAAGGCGTAGATCGGAACGAAAACCACACGCGCGATCAGAAAAATCTGCGCGGCCAGCAGCGATCCGGAGGTGAAGGCGTCCTTGGCGGACAGGATCAGAACGGCGGGGGCAAACAGGGCCATGGCGACGACCGAATTGGTCAGAGCCCGTTCGACCCGGCCCGCAACACCGGTCAGGGCGGGCATGTCGTCCCGCGCGCCACCCAATGTCATCAATCCGACCTGCGACATGGCTGTCAGCACATTCAGCAAAACCACTACGACGATCAGAAGGCCGTACAGAGCAAGAATGGAAAGTTCGGAAGACATGACGAGTATCCTTTTTCAACCAGAGTCCGTTTGTCGGTTAGCATTCTCTGACATCAATAGCAGGCGCGCTTCACGTGTATTTGCGGGGCTGTGTGCAGGGCGGTCCCGCACACAGCAGAGTTTTTAAGGCAAGACCGGGTCCAGAAGTTTCACCTGAATATGGGCGACCCCACCGCGTTCGAGATGCATGGCCAGCTCTTCCGAGTCGAAGAAAGCGCGGGCTTTTTGTATGTCATCCACTTCGAACATGGCGATGGCGTGATCCTTTTGATCGGGGTCACGCCAGACATGTAGGTCGTGGATACCAGCGGCCTGGCGCATCGCGATGTCTTCGCGAAACACCTTCAGCCAGGCATCAAAGTCTGCCACATCGGCTTGCCACAGAACATGCGTTGCCATGATTACAGATCCATCAGCAGGCGGCGCGGGTCTTCTAGCGCCTCTTTCACGCGGACAAGGAAGGTCACCGCGCCTTTGCCGTCAACGATCCGGTGGTCATAGGACAGCGCCAGATACATCATCGGACGGATCACAACCTGACCGTTGATCGCCATCGGGCGGTCCTGGATCTTGTGCATGCCCAGAATACCCGATTGCGGGGGGTTCAGGATCGGCGAGGACATCAGCGAGCCATAGACACCACCATTGGAGATGGTGAAGGTGCCGCCTTGCATCTCAGCCATGCTCAGCTTGCCGTCACGGGCGCGTTTGCCTTTCTCGGCGATGGCCTTTTCGATTGCTGCAAAAGACATCGAGTCCGCATCGCGAATGACCGGAACCACCAGGCCTGTGGGCGTACCGGCGGCGACACCCATATGGACGAAGTTCTTGTAGACGATGTCTGTACCGTCGATTTCGGCATTCACCTCGGGCACTTCTTTCAGCGCATGGCAGCAGGCCTTGGTGAAGAAGGACATAAAGCCCAGACGCACGCCGTGTTTCTTCTCGAACTGATCCTTGTACTGGCTGCGCAGGGCCATCACCTCGGTCATGTCCACCTCGTTATAGGTGGTCAGCATGGCAGCGGTATTCTGGCTGTCTTTCAGACGCTTGGCGATGGTCTGGCGCAGGCGGGTCATCTTGACGCGTTCCTCGCGCGCGGCGTCATCGGCGGCCACAGGCGCGCGCGGCGCAGGGGCCGGAGCGGGAGCGGCAGCAGGCGCGGGTGCAGCAGCCGTTGCCACGGCGCGGGCCACGTCTTCTTTCATGATGCGGCCATCACGTCCGGTGCCCGAGACTTGAGCGGCGGACAGACCGGCCTCGGCCATGGCTTTCTCAGCCGACGGAGCGTTGGCGACATCCTTGCCGGTTGCTGCTGCGGCCGGAGCTGCGGTGGCGGCAGGGGCGGGTGCAGGGGCGGCGCCAGCGCCGGAGCCCGAGATCACAGCCAGCTTGGCCGATGCGTCCACGGTTGTGCCTTCTGGCGCGACGATTTCCGCCAGAACGCCAGCAGCGGGGGCGGGAACCTCGACCGAGACCTTGTCGGTCTCCAGCTCACACAGCATCTCGTCTTGCGCGACCGCGTCACCAACCTGTTTGAACCATGTCGAGACGGTGGCTTCGGTGACCGATTCACCCAGCGTGGGCACCATCACATCAACACTGCCACCCGACGCTGCCGTAGCGGCCGCAGGGGCGGGCGCTGCTGCGGCGGGGGCAGGGGCTGCACCTTCGCCTGCGGCGATGGTCGCCAGCAGGGCGTCGACGCCAACGGT
Organism: Ruegeria sp. AG1; assembly: GCF_056541705.1. Taxonomy (NCBI): domain Bacteria; kingdom Pseudomonadati; phylum Pseudomonadota; class Alphaproteobacteria; order Rhodobacterales; family Roseobacteraceae; genus Ruegeria; species Ruegeria sp. AG1. Next base: position 179,215 of record NZ_JBQFYU010000008.1, read on the forward strand.
TTCACCTTCTGCGGCTACGATCTCGCCCATGACGCCAGCGGCGGGGGCGGGGACTTCGACCGTCACCTTGTCGGTTTCAAGCTCACAGAGCATCTCATCCACGGCCACGGCATCACCGGGTTTCTTGAACCAGGTCGCAACCGTGGCTTCGGTAACAGACTCGCCTAACGTGGGAACACGAACTTCAATGGTCATCGTTTACTTTCCTTCGAGGCTCAGCGCTTCGTTCACGAGCGCTTCTTGTTGAGCTTTGTGTTGGCTGGCCAGACCCGTCGCAGGCGAGGCCGAGGTTGCGCGGCCGACATAGAGCGGCCGTGTATGTTTGGCGCCGATACGGGTCAGCACCCATTCGATATTTGGCTCAATGAAGGTCCAGGCACCTTGGTTTTTTGGCTCTTCCTGGCACCAGACGATCTCCGCCCCTTTGAAACGCTCAAGCTCGTTGATCAGCGAATGCGCCGGGAACGGATAATACTGCTCGATCCGCATCAGGTAGACGTCGTCGATACCACGGGCGTCGCGTTCCTCCAGCAGGTCGTAGTAGACCTTGCCGGAACACAGAACCACGCGCTTGATCTTGTCGTCCGCGGCCAGCTTGGTGTCCGAGTTGCCCTGTTGCGCATCGTCCCACAGCACCCGGTGGAAGCTGGAGCCAGTGGTGAAATCCTCGGCCGTGCTGACAGCCAGCTTGTGGCGCAGCAGCGATTTCGGGGTCACCAGGATCAGCGGTTTACGGAAGGTGCGGTGCAGCTGGCGGCGCAGGATGTGGAAATAGTTCGCCGGTGTCGTGCAGTTCGCCACGATCCAGTTGTCCTGACCACACATCTGCAGGAACCGCTCCAAACGCGCCGAGCTGTGTTCGGGGCCTTGCCCCTCGAACCCGTGCGGCAGCAGCGTCACCAGACCCGACATCCGCAACCATTTGCTTTCGCCCGAGCTGATGAACTGGTCGAACATGATCTGCGCCCCGTTGGCAAAGTCACCAAACTGCGCCTCCCACAGGACTAGAGCGTTCGGCTCAGCCAACGAGTAGCCGTATTCAAAACCCAGAACCGCATATTCAGACAGCATCGAGTCGATCACTTCGTAGTGCGACTGACCCTCGCGGATGTTGTTCAGCGGATAAAACCGCTCTTCCGTTTCCTGATGGACAAAGCCCGAGTGACGTTGACTGAATGTCCCGCGCGTCGCGTCCTGACCGGACAGTCGAACCGGAAAGCCCTCGGTCAGCAACGAGCCAAAGGCCAGCGCTTCACCTGTGGCCCAGTCAAAGCCCTTGCCACTGTCGAACATCTGTTTCTTGTGGTCCAGCAGACGCGCAACGGTTTTGTGTACCGCAATATCCGCAGGGGCGTGGGTCAGCGCGTTGCCGATCTCGGCCAGAGTCGCCGGGGCGATGGCGGTTTCACCGCGCACATAGTCCTCTTTGTTTTTGTCCAGATGCGACCAGCGCCCGTCCAGCCAGTCGGCCTTGTTGGGTTTATAGTCTTTGCCGGCCTCGAACTCATCATTCAGATGGGCCTGGAAGGCGGCCTTCATATCCTCGATCTCACCTTCGGGGATCAGGCCGTCTTTGACCAGACGTTCGGTGTAGAGCGACAGAGTGGTCTTATGCGTCTTGATCTTCTTGTACATGATCGGGTTGGTGAACATGGGCTCGTCGCCCTCGTTGTGACCAAAGCGACGATAGCAGAAGATATCGATTACCACGTCCTTGTGGAACTTCTGCCGAAACTCGGTCGCGACCTTGGCGGCGTGAACAACCGCCTCGGGGTCGTCGCCGTTGACGTGGAAGATCGGCGCTTCGACCATCAGCGCGATATCCGTGGGATACGGGCTGGAGCGCGAGAAGTGTGGCGCGGTGGTAAAGCCGATCTGGTTGTTCACGACGATATGCATAGTGCCGCCGGTTTTGTGGCCCTTTAGGCCGGACAGGCCAAACCCTTCGGCGACCACACCCTGACCGGCAAAGGCCGCATCCCCGTGCAGCAGGATGCCCATAACCTTGGTGCGGTCGGTGTCGTTCAACTGATCCTGCTTGGCGCGGACCTTGCCCAGAACCACCGGGTTCACCGCCTCAAGGTGTGAGGGGTTGGCGGTTAGCGACAGGTGGACACTGTTGCCGTCAAACTCACGGTCGCTGGAGGCGCCGAGGTGATATTTCACATCGCCAGAGCCATCCACATCTTCAGGCTTGAAGCTGCCGCCCTGAAATTCATTGAAAATCGCGCGGTAGGGTTTGCCCATCACGTTGGCCAGAATATTCAGGCGGCCTCTGTGCGGCATGCCGATGACAATGTCGCTGACGCCCAGTGCGCCACCGCGTTTAATAATCTGCTCCATTGCCGGGATCAGGCTTTCGCCACCATCCAGACCGAACCGTTTGGTGCCCATGTATTTGACATGCAGGAATTTCTCGAAACCCTCGGCCTCGACCATCTTGTTCAGGATCGCCTTACGGCCTTCCTTGGTAAAGGCGATTTCCTTGCCGTAACCTTCGATCCGCTCCTTCAGCCACGCGGCTTGTTCCGGGTCTGAGATATGCATGTATTGCAGCGCGAAGGTGCCGCAGTAGGTCCGCTTCACGATCTCGACGATCTGCCGCATCGAAGCCATCTGCAGGCCCAAAACATTGTCGATAAAGATCGGCCGGTCCATGTCGGCTTCGGTAAAGCCATAGGTCTTCGGATCGAGTTCCGGATGTGTGCTGGCCGCGCGCATCCCCAGCGGGTCCAGATCGGCGGCCAGATGGCCCCGGATCCGGTAGGCCCGGATCAGCATCAGCGCTCGCAAGCTGTCCAGCACGGCGCGCTTGATCTGGTCATCGCTGACCTCTACGCCCTTGTCTGCCGCTTTTTCCTTGATCTTCTTGCCCGCAGCCTTGGCATCGATCTCGGCCCACTCACCGGTCAGCGCCCCAGTCAGATCATCCGCAGGCATCGGCGGCCAGTCGGTCCGCGCCCAGGATGGCCCCTCGGCCTCGCGCTGAACATCCGGAGAAGCGTCACCCATTGCCTTAAAGAACTCGGCCCAAGCGGCATCCACCGCCCCGGGGTTCTTGGTGTATTGGGCATAGAGCTGCTCCAGATACTCGGCATTGTGGCCTTGCATAAAGCTTGAGGCATGGAACGCGGAATTGGGCGTATGTTCGGTCATTGGGCTACCTCATATGGGTTGGGACCGTATTGGTTGGTGCCTGGTTGAGACGGGCGGGTCAGCCACCACAGAACCAGGAGGGGCGACACAAATAAAACAAGCAGTGTCGGAATGACGATCAGCAGAGTGGCACGTGTGAACAGAATGTCCAGATTACCGCCATGCTGGAAACTTGAGGCAAGGCCGATGCCGAAAATCAGAACCGCGAAGGCCCCGAGGATCAGCAGGATCGGCAACAGAGCGTAAAGCCCACTGCGCCCGGAATCGTGCATCCGCCGCCACGCGACGGCCAGATGCGGGAAGAACACAATCAGGCTGACGATGCTTTGCACCGGTTGACGGGATGTGGCGGTGACGGATTTCACGCCGTCCCCCTCAGTCACCGAGACCTGAGTGAAGAACTGCGCATCAATGATCCCGGCGAGAATGCTCCAGATCACGATGAACAGGAAAAAGAACCAATACTCGGTCCGCGAGGCACGACCCGAGAAAGTAAAGAACTTCGAGAAACAAGTGCGGATGGCGTCGGAGAAGGTCATTGCAGTCAATTCATCCCCTTGCGTCGTCACATGAAAAAGAAACGATCAGAGCACGCTCCCTTCCGCGATTGGCTGAGAAAACGGCCCTTTCGCTGCCTATCAAATCGCAAACATAACCAACGCGTTGCACTATTTCATCCTTGGTGGATTCTTTGTTTGCGCGAAAGCGGAACTGGTATTTTTTGCTCCCCGATAGCTCGAGGTCAAAAAAACCTTTTGCCTTGGCAACGTTGTGTATGCCGCAAGCCTCGTCCTGAATAAACTGACCCTCGCTGGACCAGCCAATTCGAACTTCACATTCCATTGCTTTGGCTTGCCCAGCGGTAGAAAATGCGAACATCGCAGTCGCGAACAAAGACCACAGCCAAGCTAAAGATGAGAAGGATGGACGCAACGCGCCCACCCTTTTTTCGGGCGCCGCCCTTAGAGCGTATGCCCGGCAGTTGATCATTTACCCAATCGCTTCCAGCACGGCCTCACCCAGCGTTGCCGGGCTTTCTGCCACAACGATACCGGCCGAGCGCATGGCTTCGATCTTGTCCTCGGCGCCGCCTTTGCCGCCCGCGACAATCGCGCCTGCGTGGCCCATGCGGCGTCCCGGAGGGGCTGTGCGGCCTGCGATGAAACCGGCAACCGGCTTCTTGCGGCCCTTCTTGGCCTCATCCGCCAGGAACTGTGCGGCTTCTTCTTCGGCCGAGCCACCGATCTCACCGATCATAATGATCGAGTGGGTTTCGTCATCGGCCAGGAACCATTCCAGCACGTCGATATGCTCGGTGCCTTTGATCGGGTCGCCGCCGATACCCACGCAGGTGGATTGGCCCAGACCCACATCGGTGGTCTGCTTAACGGCCTCATAGGTCAGAGTGCCCGAGCGGGACACAACGCCGACCGAGCCGCGCTTGTGGATGTGGCCGGGCATGATGCCGATCTTGCAGGCGTCAGGTGTGATGACACCGGGGCAGTTCGGGCCGATCAGGCGCGATTTGCTACCTTCCAGCGCGCGCTTCACCTTCATCATGTCCAGAACCGGGATGCCTTCAGTGATGCAGACGATTACCTCCATCTCGGCATCAATCGCTTCGAGGATCGAGTCAGCCGCGAAGGGCGGCGGAACATAGATCACGGAGGCGTTGGCTTCGGTCACGTGCTTGGCTTCGTGGACCGAGTTGAACACGGGCAGGCCCAGATGCTCCATCCCGCCTTTGCCGGGGGTCACGCCGCCGACCATCTTGGTGCCGTAGGCGATGGCCTGTTCGCTGTGGAATGTGCCCTGCGAGCCGGTAAAGCCCTGACAGATCACTTTGGTATTTTCGTCGATGAGGACTGCCATCTGGCGTTCTCCTATTTTAGGCGGGCCACGGCCTGCCAGAATTCTTCGGAAAAGTGGGGCGAAACCCACTCCACGGAATTGGGCTTAGCCTTTCACGGCTTTCACGATCTTCTCGGCACCGTCTTTCAGGTTGTCTGCCGCGATTACATCCAGGCCAGAGGTGTTGATGATCTCTTTGCCCTTCTCGACATTCGTGCCTTCCAGACGCACGACCAGCGGAACCTGCAAGCCAACCTCTTTCACCGCGGCAACAACGCCCTCGGCGATGACGTCACAGCGCATGATGCCGCCGAAGATGTTGACCAGAATGCCTTTGACGTTCGGGTCCGAGGTGATGATCTTGAACGCCTCTGTCACTTTCTCTTTGGTCGCACCGCCGCCCACGTCGAGGAAGTTGGCAGGCTCGGCACCGTAGAGCTTGATGATGTCCATCGTTGCCATCGCCAGACCAGCACCATTGACCATGCAGCCGATCTCACCGTCCAGCGCGATGTAGTTCAGATCGTACTTGGAGGCTTCGAGTTCCTTGGGGTCTTCCTCGGTCTCGTCGCGCAGCTCGGCGATGTCGGGGTGGCGGTAAACCGCGTTGCCGTCAAAGCCCAGCTTGGCGTCCAGCACCTTGAGCTCGCCGCTGTCCGAGACGATCAGCGGGTTGATCTCCAGCATCTCCATGTCCTTCTCGACGAAGGCTTTGTAGAGGATGCCCATCAGGCGCACACATTGCTTGACCTGTGCGCCCTGAAGACCCAGCGAGAACGCGATGCGGCGGCCGTGATAGGCCTGATAGCCGGTCACAGGGTCCACCGAGAAGGACAGAATTTTCTCAGGCGTGGACGCGGCGACTTCTTCGATATCCATGCCGCCTTCGGTCGAGCAGACAAAAGAGATGCGGCTGGTCTGGCGATCCACCAGAAGCGCTAGGTACAGTTCACGCTCAATGCCGGAACCGGCTTCGATATAGATGCGGTTGACCTGCTTGCCTGCGGGGCCGGTCTGGTGAGTGACCAGAGTGCGGCCCAGCATCTTCTTTGCTTCCTCGGCCGCTTCTTCCACCGACTTGGTCAGACGGACACCGCCTTTTTCACCTGCGTCTGCCTCTTTGAAGCTGCCCTTGCCGCGCCCACCTGCGTGGATCTGCGCCTTCACAACCCATAGAGGGCCGTCCAGTTCACCGGCTGCGGTTTTGGCTTCCTCGGCGCGCAGAACCGCGCGACCGTCGGAGACCGGAGCGCCATAGCTGCGAAGAAGCGCCTTGGCTTGGTATTCGTGAATGTTCATCGAAATTGTCCCGTCTGACTACGATTAAACCGATATAGAGGTGTCTAGGGCGCAATTATAAAGGCTTTTTTGACCTCGGAGCGGTTTTTAGTGAAGATTTTTCTTATTTGTGATCACAGTATTTTGGGGTGTGATCACAAAATTCAACGGATTGACGTTTGATTCGAATCCACGTCGAACGGAGTTTCAAAACCGCTTCAAAATAGGCGGTTGCGACGTTTGCCCTAACATTCCAGGCGGCGGATTAGTGACGTAATGGGCCCGCCGAATAAAAAAACCGGCCCCATTTAGGGCCGATTCTGAGATTGAGTCTTAGAGCGCTTAAGCCAGAGAACCATCAATGCCTTTACAAGCCTCGATCAAGCCTTTGACAGCGTTGACCGAGTTTTCAAAGCCCGCTTGTTCGTCTTCGTTCAGCTTGATGTCGACGATACGCTCGATGCCACCAGCACCGATGACGGTCGGAACGCCGACATACATGCCGTCAACGCCGAACTCGCCGTTGCAATAGGCCGCGCAGGGCAGAACGCGCTTCTGATCTTTCAGGTAGGCTTCGGCCATTTCGATTGCCGAAGTCGCAGGCGCGTAGAAGGCCGAGCCGGTTTTCAGCAGGCCAACGATCTCGGCGCCGCCATCACGGGTGCGCTGAACGATGGCGTCCAGTTTCTCTTGCGTGGTCCAGCCCATCTCGACCAGATCGGGCAACGGGATACCGGCAACGGTCGAGTAGCGCACCGAAGGCACCATGGTGTCGCCGTGGCCGCCCAGAACAAAGGCGGTGACGTCGCGCATCGAGACGTTAAACTCTTCCGACAGGAAATGTGCGAAACGTGCCGAATCCAGAACGCCCGCCATGCCGCAGACCTTGTTGTGCGGCAGGCCCGAGAATTCACGCAGAGCCCAAACCATCGCGTCCAGCGGGTTGGTGATGCAGATCACGAATGCGTCGGGCGCGTGGGCTGCGATGCCTTCGCCGACCGATTTCATGACTTTCAGGTTGATGCCCAGCAGGTCATCGCGGCTCATCCCCGGTTTGCGGGCGACACCTGCGGTGACGATGCACACGTCTGCGCCTGCGATGTCCGCATAGTCGCTAGAACCTGACATTGCGGCGTCAAAGCCTTCGGACGGGCCGGACTCGGCGATGTCGAGCGCCTTGCCCTGAGGCAGTCCGTCAGCGATGTCAAACAGGACGACGTCACCGAGTTCTTTGACAGCTGCAAGATGCGCAAGCGTGCCGCCGATGTTCCCAGCGCCGATCAGCGCAATCTTGGGTCTGGCCATTTGGAATATCTCCGGTCGGTATTGAAATCGCGGGTTTGCTAGTCGTTAAATGGTTTTTGCGCAAGGGTCCTGCGGCGCGGCATGCCACCGCATACCGTTTGCCATCCCCAATCCGGTTGCGCTAAACCGCCTGTGAATCAAGCCAATTCCCGGGACGCTGCATGTTTGAATTGAACCTGATGTTTTTTGCAGTCGCGATCCCGGCGGTGATCTTTGCGGGCATCTCGAAGGGTGGGTTCGGCTCGGGCGTGGCCTTTGCGTCGTCGTCGATTCTGGCTCTGATACTGACACCGGGGCAGGCGCTGGCGCTGATGCTGCCGATCCTCATGGTGATCGACGTGGCCACGCTGGGACCTTACTGGAAACGCTGGAGCTGGCCGGATTCGCGTCTGCTGATCTTGGGCGCGGTTCCGGGTGTTCTGCTGGGCACTTGGCTATACCGCGTGACAGATGACGACCTGCTGCGCCTGCTGATCGGAGGGATCTCGGTCGGGTTCGTGATCTGGCACGTCGCCCAAAGCAAAGGCTGGATTCGCGGTTTCACCAGCCGGTTGCCTGCCTCTGCCGGACTGTTCGCGGGGCTTGTGGCCGGGTTTACCAGTTTCGTCAGCCATGCCGGAGGTCCCCCGGCTGCCGTCTATCTGCTGTCACAACGCCTGTCGAAGACCGAGTTTCAGGCCTCGACCGTTTTGGTGTTCTGGGTGATCAACGCGGCGAAATTCGTGCCCTACGCCTATCTCGGCCTTTTCACTTGGCACACGGCGCTGGCGGATCTTCTGCTGACCCCATTCGCCATATTGGGGGCCTGGCTGGGCGTCCGGGCGCATTTCATGCTGTCCGAACGCCTGTTCTTTGGCATCGCCTATGTGTTGCTGACCCTGACCGGAGGCAAGCTGATCTGGGACGCACTAACTTAGGTGTTTGGCGGCAGGGCATCGGCCATCTGCTCATAGGCCTGCCCCGAGGCCACCAGGCAGGTCAGCCCGTCCGGCAGGGTCACCGTGATCGTCCAGCTGCCGGATTGGTCCGAGGCAAACAGCTCCATCACCGCACCCTGACGCGCAATGCCGATCCCCCGGCGCGTTTCGCCATAGGTCTCGGCAAGGCGTTGCAACACATCGGCCCGAGGGGCGCAATTGCGGGCCTGCGCCTGAACCTGTTGCGCCGCGAGGACCATGATTCCCAGCCCGATTGTCATCTTCAATACTGTCTTTTTCATCTCTGACCCCATCTGTCACCAGTCGTCCAAAGCCTGCGGTCAAGAGGGCGATATTGCGTTAAAGCAAAGAGCGTTGCGTCATTTATGCTGCGTTGCGGCGATTTTTGCCTTGAACTTTCCTGAGAAAAATGCCCCTTTCTGCGCAACATTATTTCAACGGGAGAGGCCAATGCACCCGCGTCAGCGCCCTTATCGCTCGGTTCTATACATTCCCGGTTCGCGCGACCGGGCCTTGGACAAGGCCCGCACCTTGCCGGTTGATGCTATCATCTTCGATCTTGAAGACGCGGTGTCTGCCGACGAAAAGGCCAATGCACGCGAGACGCTCAAGGCAGCGCTGGCCGCTGGGGAATACGGCCCTCGGGTCAAGATCGTGCGCATCAACGGGCTGGATACCCAGTGGGGTGCAGATGACGCCAAAGCCGTGCGCGAGATGGATGCGGATGCGGTTCTGTTGCCCAAGGTGAACTCAGCGGCGGATGTGGATGCTTTGGCCGCGATCACCGGGGATCTGCCGATCTGGGCCATGATGGAGACCCCGCGCGGTATGCTGAATGCGGCCGAGATTGCAGCGCATCCGCTTATGGCGGGTTTCGTGATGGGGACAAACGATCTGGCCAAGGACCTGCAAACGCGTTTCCGTCCCGACCGTCTGCCGCTGATGACCTCGCTTGGCCTATGTCTGCTGGCCGCCAAGGCCGAAGGGCTGATCATTGTTGATGGCGTCTACAACGCCTTCAAAGACACCGAAGGACTGGCCGCCGAATGCGAACAGGGCCGCGATATGGGTTTTGATGGCAAGACGCTGATCCACCCGGCACAGGTCGAGGTCACCAATGCAGCCTTCGCTCCGTCGGATGACGAGATAGACCTCGCCCGTCGTCAGATCAGCGCGTTTGAGGAAACCGAGGCGCAAGGGCAGGGTGTTGCAGTCGTCGACGGTAAGATCGTCGAAAACCTGCATGTTGTAACTGCCCGCGAAACTCTGGCAAAAGCGGAGGCGATTTCAGCTTTGCAAGCGGGGTAAGCCAGCATGGGCTTTGTTCTTCTGATCCTTGGTGTGGCGCTATGGTGGGCCGCACATCTGTTCAAACGCGTCCTGCCTGCGCAGCGCGCGGCCATGGGCGATGGCGGCAAAGGGGCTGTGGCGCTCGCGCTGGTGGCCGCGATTCTGCTGATGATCTTCGGCTACCGCATGACCGAGTTCATCTATGTCTGGGCGCCGCCAAGCTTCATGACCCATATCAACAACCTGTTGGTGCTGATCGCGATCTACATGATGAGCCCGGCCCCTAAGAAAGGCCGTCTGCTGCATAGGCTGCGCCATCCAATGCTGGGCGGGTTCAAGCTATGGGCCTTTGCGCATCTGCTGGTGAATGGCGATCTGGCCTCGATCATCTTGTTTGGTGGGCTTTTGGCCTGGGCCGTGGTCGAGGTGATCGTGATCAACAAATCCGAACCCGACTGGACCCCTGGCGAACCCGGCACCTATGGCATGGACGCGATGTTCTTTGTTGCCTCGATCGTGCTGCTGGGTGTGATCGGCTATATCCACGGGCTGGTCGGCCCGTCTCCATTCGGATGATAAGGACCTGAAAGAATGGCAAAACTCTATCGCCTGCTGACCGAGGAGGACACCTCGGCCTTCTGTCACAAAGTGTCAGACGCCTTGGCAAAAGGGTGGGAGCTTTATGGCGATCCCTCCTACGCCTTCGATCAGGCCAACAACGTCATGCGGTGCGCGCAGGCTGTGACCAAAGAGGTCGACGCGGACTATTCACCTGAGATGAAACTGGGACAGCAATAATGGCAAAAACCAATCCGGGCCGCTTTTTTGAGGATTATTCCGTCGGACAGGTGCTGCCGCACGCCGTCCCGCGCACCGTGACGGAAGGAGAGCGCGGCCTCTACCATGCGCTCTATCCTGCGCGTCATGCGCTGTATTCCTCGGATGAGTTCGCGCGGTCCTGTGGTTTGCAGGAAAGCCCGATTGATGATCTGGCGGCCTTCCACGTCGTGTTCGGCAAAACGGTGCCCGATATCTCGCTGAATGCAGTGGCCAATCTGGGCTATGCCGAGGGGCGTTGGCTGCTACCGGTTCATGCGGGTGACACGCTGCGGTCGGTGTCCGAGGTGATCGGGGTCAAGCAGAACTCGAACGGCAAGACCGGAGTGGTCTGGGTGCGGACGCGCGGTCTGAACCAGTTGGACGAAGTGGTCATGGAATATGTCCGCTGGGTGATGGTGCGCAAGGCAAACCCGGATGCGCCGGCACCGGAAACACTCGTGCCCGAATTGAAGAAAGTGCTGGAGCCGAGCGATCTGGTCATCCCCGAGGGGCTTGATTTCTCGAATTACGATTTCACCCTGGCGGGTGAGCCGCATCGTTGGGGCGACTATAAGATCGGCGAAACCATTGATCACGTGGACGGCGTGACCGTGGAAGAGGCCGAGCATATGTTGGCCACACGCCTGTGGCAGAACACGGCCAAGGTGCATTTTGACCTGACCTTCCGCCCCGAAGGCCGCCTGATTTATGGCGGTCACGTGATCTCGATGGCGCGGGCCTTGTCGTTCAACGGCCTCGCCAATGCGCAGATGATCGTGGGTCTGAATGGCGGCGCACATGCCAACCCCTGTTTCGCAGGAGATACGATCAAGGCGTGGTCCGAGGTTCTGGACAAGGCCGAAACCGACGTGCCCGGGGTAGGGGCGATCCGTCTGCGTCTGGTGGCGACCAAGGGCGGCGCGCCGTTCGAGCTACGCGGTGAAGACGGAAAATACAGGTCGGATGTGTTGCTGGACCTCGATTATTGGGCCTTGATGCCGATCTAGTCGGGTTACAGTGATGTGAACACAGGACCCGCAATCCGTGCTAGGGTGGCGTCATGTTTCTGCGTTTTCTCACCCTTTTCCTGTGCCTTACACGCCCCGCTTGGGCGTGTGATCTGGCGCTGGCCTTGGCGGTGGATGTCTCTGGCTCTGTCGACAGCAGCGAATACCGCATTCAGATGGATGGCCTCGCCGCTGGGTTGCGTGACCCGATCGTGTCCGAGGCCTTGGTGCGCGGGCAGGCGCGGGTGATGCTGGTGCAGTGGACGGGCGAATCCCGCCAGCGGGTGACGATCCCGTGGACGACAATCGACAGCTTTATCGCTCTGGAGAAGTTTGCTGATCAAGTTGCGCAGGATCCAAGGGTCTGGCGAAACTTCTCAACCGCGATCGGAGAAGCTTTAGAGGCCACCCTGCTGCGGTTTGACGAAGTGGCAGAGTGCAGGCGACTGCTGATTGATATCTCGGGAGACGGGGTTTCCAACGAAGGGATTGAGCCGACGCAGATTCATGGCCTTCTGAAAGATCGAGGCGTGACAGTAAACGCCATAGCTATTGAAGAAAGTGAACCGGATCTGACGGCCTACTTCTTTGAGAACGTCATCTTTGGAGAGGGGGCTTTTGTCGTGTCGGCCTCAGGGTTTGCAGACTACCCAGAGCGCATACGTAAAAAGCTGCTACGCGAGGTGACGCAGCAATCTGCGGGTTTTCGCTGATCTACAGGGATTCGTGATCACAATGCTTCGACGTTGAAAACGCTAACATAGAATGATCGCATTGTATTTTGTGATCACACTTTTAAAGTGCGTGATCACAATTGGTCAAAATCACCGTTTTTGAGGCAATTTTACCTGTTTTTGCAGGTGCAGCACGTGACAGAAGCGCAAAAACAAGTAAAAAGTCTGGTAGCCAAAGTAAGAGGAGCCGCCATGGCCGATGTCAATCGGGGCAACCGCCCGCTCTCGCCACATATTATGATCTATCGCCCGCAGATGACTTCCATGTCGTCCATTATGGTTCGGTTTTCCGGCCTCGGGGTTTTCGCCGTTGCCGTTCTGGTTGTCTGGTGGTTGCTGGCCGCGTCAACTTCGGAAAGTGCATTTGCGCTGATCGACGGGTTCCTGACCAGCTGGTTCGGCAATCTGATCCTCATCGTCGCGACCTGGGCGCTTTGGTATCACACGCTGGGCCGCCTGCGTCACGTGTTCTGGGACTTCGGCTACTGCCTCGACGTGAACACCTCGGAAAAGCTGGGGATGGGTATGTTCATCGGGGCCACCGTCCTGACCATTCTCACCGTGCTTGTGGTTTAAGGAGACGGACATGCGATATCTGACCGACCGCAAACGCGCGCAGGGCCTGGGCGCAGGGAAATCGGGAACACAAACCCATTGGCGTACCATGGTGCGCGCGATGATCCTGACCGTGCTGGTTCCCATATTTTTCATCACCTTCGGAATGGGCCTCGGCGGCACGTATGAAGAGGTTCTGGCCTATTTCAGCCGTCCCTTCCCTGCGATTGTCACCGCCCTGACGCTGGTCGTGGGCCTCCAGCAGCTTATGTATGAGGCGCAGGAAACTATCGAAGACTATATCCATGGCATTCTTGAGAAAATCTCTCTCGTTGCGATGTGGGCGCTTGGCTACACGCTGATGGCTGCGGGGCTGTTTGCCCTGGTCAAGCTGGCCCTGTGACGCGCGATAAGGAACAAGAACAATGACAGCAGCATATGAATATGAAACCCACGAATACGACGTTGTCGTCGTAGGTGCAGGTGGGGCCGGTCTGCGGGCAACATTGGGCATGGCCGAGCAGGGTCTACGTACAGCCTGTGTCACCAAAGTGTTCCCGACACGCTCACATACGGTTGCCGCGCAAGGTGGTATTGCCGCGTCCCTGTCCAACATGGGGCCTGACCATTGGCAATGGCACATGTACGACACCGTAAAGGGCTCGGACTGGCTGGGTGACACCGATGCAATGGAGTACCTTGCGCGCGAAGCTCCCAAGGCCGTTTATGAGCTGGAACACTACGGCGTGCCCTTCAGCCGTACGGAAGAGGGTAAAATCTATCAGCGTCCCTTCGGCGGTCACACCACCGAGTTTGGCGAAGGCCCCGCCGTGCAACGTACATGTGCAGCCGCTGACCGGACCGGTCACGCGATCCTGCACACGCTTTACGGTCAGTCGCTGAAAAACAACGCTGAATTCTACATCGAATATTTCGCTATCGACCTGATCATGTCCGAGGACGGGCAGTGTCAAGGCGTTGTCTGCTGGAAGCTGGACGATGGCACGATGCATGTCTTCAACGCCAAGATGGTTGTGCTGGCGACCGGCGGTTACGGTCGTGCATATTTCAGCGCGACCTCGGCCCATACCTGCACCGGCGACGGTGGCGGCATGGTGGCCCGTGCCGGTCTGGCCCTGCAGGATATGGAGTTCGTTCAGTTTCACCCGACTGGCATCTACGGCTCGGGTTGCCTAATCACCGAGGGTGCTCGGGGTGAGGGCGGTTACCTGACCAACTCTGAAGGTGAGCGTTTCATGGAGCGCTATGCGCCCCAGTATAAGGACTTGGCGCCGCGCGACTATGTCTCGCGTTCAATGACGATGGAGATCCGCGAAGGACGTGGTCATGGCGATGACGGGGACCATATTCATTTGAACCTGAGCCACCTGCCAGCCGAGGCGCTGGCGGAACGGCTGCCTGGAATCTCGGAATCGGCGCGTGTCTTTGCTGGTGTTGACGTTACCAAGGAACCCATCCCGGTTCTGCCGACCGTGCACTATAATATGGGCGGTATTCCGACGAATTATTGGGGTGAGGTTCTCAACCCAACTGCAGACAACCCAACCGCAGTTGTTCCCGGCCTGATGGCAGTGGGCGAAGCGGGCTGTGCTTCGGTCCACGGTGCCAACCGTCTGGGATCTAACTCTCTGATCGATCTGGTCGTCTTTGGTCGCGCGGCGGCCATCCGGGCCGGTAAAGTAGTGGACGCAGACGCGCCGAACCCTGTGCTGAATCAGGCATCGGTTGACAAGGCATTTGATCGGTTTGACGCTGTACGGAACGCCTCGGGCGCAGTCCCAACCGCTGACCTGCGGCTTGAGATGCAAAAGACCATGCAGCAGGACGCGGCTGTGTTCCGGACCGCCAAGACCATGGCGGAAGGCGTCGAAAAGATGACAGCGATCGCGGCTAAGATGGACGATCTGAAGGTTTCGGATCGGTCTCTGGTCTGGAACAGTGACCTGATGGAGTCACTGGAACTGACCAACCTTATGCCAAGCGCTCTGGCTACCATCGTGGGGGCCGAAGCGCGCAAAGAGTCCCGTGGCGCACATGCGCATGAGGATTTCGCAGAGCGCGACGATGAGAACTGGCGTGTCCACACCGTCAGCCGGGTCGAGGGTAACAAGGTTGAACTCAGTTACCGTCCGGTGATCGTTGATCCTCTGACCAACGAGGATCAGGGCGGCATCAGCCTCAAGAAAATCGCGCCTAAAGCGCGGACGTTCTAAGTAGGAGCAACCATCAGGCAATGCGGTGCAAGCGCCACATACCCACCGACACGACAAACGCCCCTTTCGGGCGTGGTGAGGGGTGCTTGCCATGACGGTTGAACAGCTGCCCTCGGGTCCGCGAGACCCCAAGATCATCCTGATCGGTCTGAACCGCTGCGCCACCACGTCGCTGCACAAGCTGTTTCAGAACAGCGGCATCGCGTCGGTGCATTGGGTGGACGATCAAGGCAAAAACCTGGCCCAGAAAATGGTGACGAATATCGCCATGGGCCGGAAACCGCTGGATGGGTTCGGCTCGGTCCGGGCCTTTACTGACATTGCCTTTGTGAATGCCCGTTTCATGCTGGATGGCACACGGTTTTTCCGCGAGTTGCATGCGGCTTATCCGGATGCCTATTTTCTACTGAATACGCGCGATCGCGAGGATTGGATCTCCTCACGCGCGCTGCACAGCAATGGTGGTTATCTCGAACGCTGCTGCAAGGCCAACGGGATGGGCACAGACGAAGTGAAACAGGGCTGGCGCCGGATGTATGACGTACACCACGCCGAGGTGCAGGCCCATTTCGACGGGAACGTAAGGTTCCTGCGCTTTGATGTCGACCGCGATGACCCCCAGGCGATTGCCGATTGGTTGTCTGCGGATTTTGACGTGAACACTGCCCATTGGGGGCACTACAATCGAGGCGCGTCTGACCGCGCCCGGACAGGCTGAATGGAGAATTGACATGGTTCAACTGACCCTGCCCAAGAATTCCCGGATCACCACCGGTAAGACATGGCCCAAACCGGACGGCGCGAAGAACCTGCGCAAGTTCCAGATCTATCGCTGGAACCCCGATGACGGCCAGAACCCGCGTGTCGACACGTATTTCGTCGATATGGACACCTGCGGTCCGATGATCTTGGACGCGCTGATCAAGATCAAGAACGAGATTGATCCGACCCTGACCTTCCGTCGTTCGTGCCGGGAAGGGATCTGTGGCTCCTGCGCGATGAATATCGACGGGATCAACACGCTGGCCTGCATCTACGGCATGGATGAGATCAAGGGCGACGTGAAGATCTATCCGCTGCCGCATATGCCTGTAGTCAAGGACCTGATCCCCGACCTGACGCATTTCTACGCGCAGCACGCCAGCATCATGCCGTGGCTGGAAACCAAGACAAACCGCCCCGCAAAAGAGTGGAAGCAGTCCATTGAAGACCGCAAGAAGCTGGACGGCTTGTATGAATGCGTAATGTGCGCCAGCTGCTCGACCTCCTGCCCGAGCTACTGGTGGAACGGCGACCGCTATCTTGGCCCCGCAGCTTTGCTGCATGCCTACCGCTGGATCATCGACAGCCGTGATGAAGCCACGGGCGAGCGTCTGGATGAGCTAGAAGATCCCTTCAAGCTGTATCGCTGCCACACGATCATGAACTGCGCCAAGACCTGCCCGAAGGGTCTGAACCCGGCAGCAGCGATCGCGCAGATCAAGAAGATGATGGTCGAACGCTCTGTCTGATCGACCGATGCGCTTGCCGTGCTGCGGCAAGCGCATGCCCCCTTTGCAAAAACGTCCGATGTCGTCGGTCCACCGACGCCGTATATTTGCGGAAGGGAGGAGTGATGAAATCAGGATCACTCCGATGAGTACACAAGCAAACACACCGAAAACCGACGCCAAGGAAGCTCTGACCTTGTTGGAGCAAGCTTGGGCGTATTGCACGCCAGAACCGGTTGGCGCGCACGATCAACGAGAGCCTGAGTTGTTCGAATACGCCAACGCGGCGTGACACCGGCCTTGCCATTTGCGGCTGGAACGGGCCAAACAGATCTATGCCTGTTCTTCTGCTTCTTCTGGCCGCTGGGGTTTTCGCCTATTTCTTCTGGCGGTCCCGCACGTCTTCGCTGACACGCGACTGTCGCTGGCGATTGCATCGTGACGAAGATCTGTGGGTTTGTGCCTATTGCGGCGCGCGATCCGACGGTTCAGATCGTCCTTCGAAATGTCTGCGGCAATCAATCGGCAAATAGAAATCGGGCCGAGACATGCTCGGCCCGTTTCACGTTATGCTGCGTCCGGGAAGGCCGCTTGCAGCGCGATCTCGACCATGTCACCAAAGCTACGCTCCCGATCGGATGAGGGCAGGGCCTCGCCCGTCAACAGGTGGTCCGAGACGGTCAGAACCGCAAGAGCACGGCATTTGTGTCTGGCGGCGAGGATATACAGCTCGGCCGCTTCCATCTCGACCCCCAGAATGCCGTGACGCACCATCTGTTCGTTCAAATCAGGGCGCTCATCATAGAACACGTCGGACGAATAGATCCCGCCCACATGGGTCGGTGTTCCCTTGGCTGCCGCTGCATTGGCAGCAGCCTGCAACAGGCCCCAATCGGCGCAGGGAGCGAAGTTCAATTCCTTCATGATGCCCCGGGACGGCGTGCTAAGCGTGGTCGATGTCATGGCCAGAATAACATCGCGGACATTGACGCTGTCTTGCATACCACCGCAGGAGCCGATGCGGATCAGTGTCTTTGCGCCGAAATCCCGGATCAATTCGTTCACGTAAATGGAAAGTGAGGGCATCCCCATGCCGCTGCCCTGAATGGTGACAGGGTTTCCTTTCCACTTACCGGAAAACCCGAGCATGCCGCGCACGTCATTGACTAGCCCAACGTCATCCAAAAACGTTTCCGCCGCCCATTTCGCCCGATAGGGATCTCCGGGCAAAAGAACGGTTTCTGCGATGTCACCTTTTTCTGCGCCAATGTGGATTGTCATTTCTGAAACGACCTCAAATTTAGATTTCCAACTCGGCGATATCGGTGCCGGAATTCAGCGCGTCATGGACCCATTGAGGCTTGCGTCCACGGCCGGTCCAGGTTTGATCTGGGGCGTTTGGGTTGCGGTATTTTGCTTTTGATTTCTGGAGTTTGGCGCCTTTCGGGGCGGCGTCCGAAAGCTCGGACAAGGAAAACCCGAATTCGGCTGCGGCTTTTTCGGCAGCTTCCAGAGCGGCTTTGCGCTCGCGCTTTTCAGCATCTACCAGGGCTTTATCTATATCGTCGCGCAATTGCAGAAGTTCATTGCGTGACATTTTTTCAAGCTCAAGTCCCATTACTTTTCCTCTTTCAGGCGTGAGTGGCTACGGTTGAAAAATACAAGCCGTATTTCCATACGCCGATATAGGCTATTCCCGGTATTTCGGGAATAGCCATCAAGAGTTTTTCAAAACGGGTGTTATTCGGCGGCGATTTCCTGCGGGTCCACCAGCGCGACGATGTCGCCCATGATTGCGTTCAATTCGAAATTCTTGGGCGTGTAGATTCTGGCGACACCCATTTTCTTCAAAGCGTCTGCGTCATCGTCCGGAATAATCCCACCGACGATGACAGGCACGTGCGACAGGCCTGCCTGTTTCAGGCGGGTCATTACGTCTTCGACCAGAGGCAGATGACTGCCAGACAGGATCGACAAACCGATCACATGGGCATCATCCTCGGATGCGGCCGAGACGATTTCTTCTGGTGTCAGGCGAATGCCCTCATAGCTGATATCCATGCCGCAATCGCGGGCGCGGAAGGCAATCTGCTCGGCTCCGTTGGAATGGCCATCCAACCCCGGCTTGCCGACCAGGAATTTCAAACGACGCCCGAGCCGGTCACTAACCGCATCGACCGAGGCGCGCAGGTCCTCCAACCCTTCGGTCTTGTTCGAGACCGAGCCGGACACGCCGGTTGGGCCACGGTAGGTGCCGAAGACCTTGCGCATTTCCTCGGCCCATTCACCCGTGGTTGCACCGGCCTTGGCCGCAGCAATCGAGGGCTCCATGACATTCGCCCCGGTTTGTGCCGCCTCACGCAGAGCACCTAGAGCAGCAGCCACGGCTAGGTCATCACGCTCTGCCCGCCATTCGTTCAAGCGATTGATCTGCTCCTGCTCGACCGCAGGGTCCACAACCATGATGCCGCCATCCTCGGTTTGCAGAGGCGAGGGTTCACCGTCGACCCATTTGTTCACACCGACCACAATGGTTTCGTTCCGTTCAATGCGGTTCAGGCGTTCCGCATTGGAATCGACCAGTCGTGACTTCATATATTCGATCGAGGCCACGGCACCACCCATGGAGTCGAGATTGGCCAATTCGGCCCGCGCGCCTTCCTTGAGTTCTTCGACCTTGGCATCAACCGCCGGATTCCCGTCGAACAGATCGCCATATTCCAGCAGGTCCGTCTCATAAGCCAGAATCTGCTGCATGCGCATCGACCACTGCTGGTCCCAGGGGCGGGGCAGGCCCAAAGCCTCATTCCAGGCAGGCAATTGAACGGCACGGGCGCGCGCCTTTTTCGACAGGGTCACAGCCAGCATTTCGATCAGGATGCGGTAGACGTTGTTTTCCGGCTGCTGTTCGGTCAGCCCAAGCGAGTTGACCTGAACGCCATAGCGGAATCTGCGGAACTTGGGGTTCTCAACGCCGTATCGTTGTTGAAGGATTTCATCCCAAAGATCGACGAATGCCCGCATTTTGCACATTTCGGTGACAAAGCGGATACCTGCATTTACGAAGAAGGAAATGCGTCCACATAGGGCAGGGAAGTCCTCGGCAGGCACACGAGGGCGTAGCTCATCTAGCACCGCAATGGCGGTGGCGAGCGCGTAGGCCAGCTCCTGTTCCGGGGTCGCGCCGGCCTCTTGCAGGTGGTAGGAACACACGTTCATCGGGTTCCATTTTGGCACGTTGGTGTAGCAATACTCAGCCACGTCCGCGATCATCTTCAACGACGGCTTGGGTGGGCAGACATAGGTACCGCGGCTGAGATACTCCTTGATCAAGTCATTCTGAACGGTGCCCTGCAGCTTTGAGACATCCGCGCCCTGTTCCTCGGCCACGGCGATGTAAAGCGCCAGCAGCCACGGGGCCGTCGCGTTGATCGTCATCGAGGTGTTCATCTGCTCCAGCGGGATCTGATCGAACAGCACCCGCATGTCGCCCAGATGGCAGATCGGCACGCCCACTTTGCCAACCTCACCCCGCGCCAACGTGTGGTCGCTGTCATACCCCGTTTGAGTCGGCAGATCGAAAGCCACAGACAGGCCAGTCTGACCTTTGGCGAGGTTGCCGCGATACAGCGCGTTCGAGGCTTTGGCGGTGGAATGACCGGCATAGGTTCGGATCAGCCAGGGGCGGTCTTTCTGCATCTGCGTCATGGGCGGGCCTCGTGTTTCGGTGAGCAACAAAATTACGTCTACGGCTTCTAAATCGCAATTTTCAGGCATTGTCAATTCGCTGCGTTGCGGCATGTGCGAATTGTCTAGATTGTGAGCCGTCTCGTTTGGTGGCAGTGTGGCCCGATGTTGAGAACCGTGGAACTTCCGCTGTGGCTATTCCTGTTGATCGTGGTCTTTGCCATGGTCACTTTTGCCTCGCATTTTCTTTTCCCGTCCGTCCGCTGGTTCTTTCGCCGCAGGCTTGAGAGGGCGGTCTCTCGGTTGAACCAACGCCTGCAGAGGCCGATCCAGCCGTTCAAGCTGGCGCGGCGGCACGACATGATCCAGCGGCTCATCTATGATCCTCAGGTCGGGCACGCGGTGCAGCAGCACGCCCATGAAGAAGGCATCCCCGAAGCCGTTGCGTTCGAACAAGCCCGCCGATACGCGCGTGAGATCGTGCCCTCCTTTTCGGCTTTTGCCTATTTCAGCTTTGCCATTCGCCTGTCCCGGTTGCTGAGCAACGCGTTCTACAAGGTGCATCTCAGCTATAAGGATGAAAGCGCGATCAAAGATATCGACCCCGAGGCGACGGTTGTCTTTGTGATGAACCACCGCAGCAACATGGACTATGTTCTGGTTACCTATCTAGCGGCGCAGCAATCCGCCCTGTCCTATGCCGTGGGCGAATGGGCACGGGTTTGGCCGCTCAGCCGGTTGATCCGGGCGATGGGCGCGTATTTTATCCGGCGCAAATCGGGCAGTGAATTATATCGCCAGGTTCTGGCCAGCTATGTAAGACACGCGACCGAAGCAGGTGTAACGCAAGCGATGTTCCCCGAAGGCGGGCTCAGCCTGACCGGCGCTTTGGGGCGCCCCAAGCTGGGTTTGTTGAAATATATTATCGACGGCACCTCGCCCGAGGGGCGCGATGTGGTGTTTGTGCCGGTGGCCTTGAACTATGACCGCGTACTTGAGGACACGATTCTGACGCGCGCCGCCCTCGGAACTGATCGACGTTTTCGTGCGCGGATCGGGGTGATCACAAGCTGGGTTCTCAAGCAAATCTGGCGTCGGCTGATCGGTCGGTACAAGCGGTTCGGAGTGGCTGCGGTTCGCTATGGTAAGCCGATCTCACTTAAAGAATTCGAGGCGCAGTCTGGGGATGACGTGATGACTGACCTCGCGCGTGCGTTGATGAAACGGATTGGCGCGGCGATTCCCTTGGTGCCCGGACCGGCCGCCTGCTGGCTGCTGCGCGAGAATGGCTCAATGCCCGAAGAGGACGTGCGGAGTCGAATCCTTGCCCTTATGGAATCTGATGGTCTTGCGTTCGCGGAGGCTGAGGACGCCATCACAAGCGCGGTGGATCAAATGGTCGAACGGCGCATTCTGACGCGTGAAGACGGGGTTTTGAATCTGTCCGGGCAGCGCGAGGATCTTATGCAATACTACGCAGAGTCAGTGCCCGAACATGTGAAATCCGCCAATGCTGCGCCCGCAAAAGACGTTTCTGCACCCGCTGGGTCATAAAATTACAAAAATAGACCAAAGATGGTTGCAATGTTGCGCAACCCCTCCTATCCCTCTGTAGGAGAGGCGGCGATTCTGCGCCGCGGCAAAGATATAGAAAAGGAGGCCAGCATGGCTTTGGACACCGAAAGCGGTATCGCGTCGTACGAGGCACCCGAAAAGGACCTCTATGAAATGGGGGAAATCCCTCCGATGGGGTTTGTGCCCAAGCAGATGTACGCCTGGGCAATCCGCAAAGAGCGTCACGGAGAACCAAATACTGCGATGCAGCAGGAAGTGGTCGATGTGCCCGAACTCGACAGCAACGAGGTTTTGGTCCTCGTGATGGCGGCGGGCGTCAACTATAATGGCGTCTGGGCCGCTTTGGGCCAGCCGATCAGCCCGTTTGATGGCCACAAGGCCCCGTACCACATCGCTGGTTCGGATGCGTCGGGCATCGTTTGGGCCGTGGGTGACAAGGTCAAGCGCTGGAAGGTCGGCGATGAGGTGGTGATCCACTGCAACCAGGACGATGGCGACGATGAGGAATGCAACGGCGGCGATCCGATGTACTCACCCAGCCAGCGCATCTGGGGCTATGAGACCCCAGACGGGTCGTTCAGCCAATTCACGCGCGTGCAGGCGCAGCAGTTGATGCCGCGTCCCAAGCACCTGACCTGGGAGCAGGCGGCGTGCTATACCCTGACGCTCGCTACGGCCTACCGAATGCTGTTCGGCCACGAGCCTCATGACCTGAAGCCCGGTCAGAACGTTCTGGTCTGGGGTGCCTCGGGTGGTTTGGGCTCTTACGCGATCCAATTGATCAACACGGCCGGTGCAAATGCGATTGGTGTGATCTCGGACGAAAGCAAACGGGATTTCGTGATGGGGTTGGGCGCAAAAGGCGTTCTGAACCGCAAGGACTTCAACTGCTGGGGTCAGCTGCCCACGGTCAACACACCCGAATACGCTGAGTGGTTCAAAGAGGCCCGTAAGTTCGGCAAAGCGATCTGGGATATCACCGGTAAGGGCAATAACGTCGATATGGTGTTTGAACACCCTGGCGAAAGCACCTTCCCAGTGTCGACCTTCGTGGTGAAAAAGGGCGGCATGGTCGTGATTTGTGCTGGGACCACCGGGTTTAATTGTACCTTCGACGTGCGCTACATGTGGATGCACCAGAAGCGCCTGCAAGGGTCGCACTTTGCGCATCTGAAGCAAGCGGCAGCCGCCAACAAGCTGATGGTCGAACGCCGTCTGGACCCCTGCATGTCGGAAGTGTTCGCCTGGAACGATCTGCCCGAAGCGCATATGAAAATGCTGCGCAACGAGCACAAGCCAGGGAACATGTCGGTTCTGGTTCAGGCCCCGCGCACCGGCATGCGCACTTTGGAAGAGGTTTTGGACGCGCGTCCATAAGCCCATCCTGAAATAGACAAAAACACCCGCGAATCGGATCTTCGATACGCGGGTGTTTTGCCTTCTGGGAAAGCCCTTTTTTGTTTCAACAGGTTGGAATTTTGCCCCTCACTATTTTTGGGGAGTAGAAACCGGTGAATAGGTCAAAAAGATCGCACATGCTATGGTTGTGTTAACACTTCGTTAACTGTTTCAGAGAGACCCTTATGGCGCAAAATGAGTGGATACTGGACGTATTGTCGGACCTCAACGCGTTCGCTGTTGCGAATGGGTTGACTGCCTTGGCCGAACAGCTGGACGACACCAAGCTGATTGCCGCAGCCGAAATCGCGTCCATGACAGATAAGGCACGGGCGCCCGCGGATGGGAACAGAACTCGATTTGGGTCAGATCCTGAAGGATTTGGAAAACACCAGCACGCTTGATGAGCTTGGCTCGGTCGCCATTCGCCTGCGCGACTGTCTGAAAGTCGAACATCTGACATATCATTGGGTGGATGCCGCCGGGGATCAGTACGGCTATACCACCTATTCCGATGCCTGGGATGAACGGTATCGCGAAAAGAACTATCACCGCATCGATCCGGTGATTCTGGGATGCTTCCAACGATTTCACCCCGTTGATTGGAAAGCGCTGGATTGGTCCGGCAAGGTCTCCAAGGCGTTTCTTCAGGATGCGTTGGAACATGGGGTGGGCAATCAGGGATATTCAATCCCGATCCGAGGGCCAAACGGCCAGTTTGCGCTGTTCACCGTCAATCACAGTTGTGACGACGACACTTGGCAGGATTTCATCTCGACCTTTGGCCGCGAGTTGATTCTCGTGGCGCACTACATCAACCGCAAAGCACTGGAGTTTGAAAAGGACAGGCAGCCTGAAGCGACCCGAGGTCTGTCCCCGCGTGAAATTGATGCGATGACTTTGCTTGCGCAGGGCTTCAGCCGCGCTCAGGTTGCGCATTCGCTGTCGATCTCGGAACACACGCTTAGGGTCTATATTGAAAGCGCGCGCTCGAAACTGGGTGCGCAAAATACGACGCACGCCATCGCGACCGCGCTCAGCCGTGGGTTAATAGTCGTTTAAGCAACGTACGGCCTTAGAACAGTAAATTAACCACGACTTCGTACCCCTTTCGTTCCTGCACAGGACGACAAGGGGAATTAGTCATGTTGCGTTATTTGTATGCTGATGAGCTGCATAAATTTCCAGCTTTGGCCGACGGGATGTTTCGCGATCGCGCGGATCAGTTCAAAACCCGGCTGGGATGGGACGTTTACGTCAATGAAAAAGGGGAAGAGCGGGATCAATACGATGATCTCAACCCGCTCTATGTGATTTGGGAGGAGCCGGATGGCAGCCATGGCGGCTCAATGCGGGTTCTGCCGACCACTGGCCCGGTCATGGTGAACGAGGTGTTCGGGCATCTCAACGAGGGCGAGCCAATTTGCAGCCCTTTGATCTGGGAGGTCACGCGCTTTTGCCTATCGCGTACAGCCAGCCCCCATACGGCTGGGGCTATTATGCTGAGCGGCGGTGAAATGATGGAGGGGTTCGGTCTGACTCATATCGCCGGCGTCTTTGATGCGCGGATGATCCGGATCTACCGGTTGATCGGGTCGTCGCCGATTGTGTTAGGGTCCGAGGGGAAAGGGCGCGATCAAATTTCGGTCGGTCTGTGGCCCTATTCCGCGGATGATTGCAACCGCGTGGCCGAACGGGCGGGCATCCCGCGCGAGCTTTCGCGCCTGTGGTTCAGAACCGCGTTCGGCCCGGCCAAACAGCACCGGTTTGCGCTGTCGGCCTAGGGTCTTGAAAACCCAAATCCGTATCTGGTGAAGGGTGGCGCGGCCCTGTAGGGTCGCGCCATGTCTTTGCCCAATGTGACCTTCTCAGAAGACCAGGCTGCCGCCTATGACAGCATCGCCGAGATGCTGCGCTCTGCCGGGGTGGACCTTGAAGATGATGCGCTACTGAAACTGCCGGGGAACGGTGAATCGGGCGTTATGGCCGTGATCGGTAAGGCTGGTTCGGGCAAGACCCTTTTGCTGGCGGAACTGTATAAGGCGCTGGCCGAGACGGGCGTTCACATCGTCTCAGGCGACTATGAAAGCCGCAAGTCCCGCGACAAGCGCAGCCTGGCGATTCTGGCACCCACCAACAAGGCCGCAAGCGTTTTGCGCCTGCGCGGGGTACCCGCGACGACCATCCATCGCATTCTCTATACGCCCGTCTACGACCCTGAATATGAACGCATCGCCGAGTGGCTTGAGGGCAATGACGAACGGCCCGAGATCGAAGGCCTGACGGATGAGGCGCTGGACCGGGCGGCTGCCTTCTACCAGAACAACAAGTCGATCCCAGGTGCTTTGGCTGCCGCCGGTTTGCGCGGGTCGGATTTCATCACTGGCTGGAAGCGCCGGGAAGAGCCGCTGGATATCGGCTTTGTCGACGAAGCCTCGATGCTGGATGACCGCCAGTTTGATGATTTGAAAGAGATCTTTCCGACGTTGCTGCTGTTCGGCGATCCGGCGCAGCTGGCACCAGTGAACCAATCCGGCAGCATGGTGTTCGAAACCCTGCCCGAGCCGCGCAAGCTGACCCTGCACCGCATTCACCGTCAGGATGCCGACAATCCCATCCTCGATCTGGCTCATGCGCTTGCTGACCCTGCCATGGGGTTTGAGGATTTCGAGCGTCTGGTCGAAGATACCGCGCGTCGCGATGACCGTGTGGTCTGGGGGCAGCGGGTCGAGGTTGACCTGATGGCGCGCAGCCCGGTTCTGGTTTGGCGCAACGCAACGCGCATCCGTCTGATTCAGGCCTTCCGGCAGGTCCATGGCGCCCCCGAGACGGAATTGCTGGAAGGTGAGCCGCTGATCTGCGACGGGATCGAGCTGCCTCTGAAACACCGCAAGAAACGGCTGGATCTTGAGGCGCGCGGCCTGATCAAAGGCGCGCAGGTTGTTTATCTGGGGCCGGGGCGAAAACCCGGTTTTTCCCGCCTGCATGTCATGGGCGCCGAGGACCCTCAGGTCAGTGCGGCGTCGATTGTGCAGATCGAAAAACCGGATGAAGAAGAACCGTTCATCCCCTATGCCGCGCGTATGGGCGCGACCTTTCTGCATGGGGCGGCGGTGACTATCCACAAGGCGCAGGGCTCGCAATGGGATACGGTGCAGGTTTTTGCGCCCGACATCTATGCCGCGGCCCGCATGGGCCGAACCGAGGCCGGGCAGCCCTTGTGGAAACGACTGGCCTATGTTGCCATCACCCGCGCGCAGGAACGATTGATCTGGGTGGTGCGTAATCGGTTGTCCAAACCCACCCATCATCTGCGCGTCGATGATCTGCGCGCGATACCGGCGGCGACCCTGACACTGGAGGCTGAAGAGACATGAAATCCATCCTCATAACCGGCGCAAGTTCCGGGATCGGAAAAGCCACGGCCGAGCTGTTCCTGGCCGAGGGCTGGACTGTTGGTCTGCTGGCCCGCAGCGAAGACAAACTGGTGGAAGTGGCCGAAGGGCATCGCAACGCGATCCCTCTGGTTGCGGATGTGACCGATCCCGTGGCAGTTGCGCGTGCCTTCCGGTCGTTCTCGAACAGGGCCGAGCGGCTGGACGTTCTGTTCAACAATGCGGGCATCTTCGCACCCGGCGGCACGATTGATGAAATCGCGCTGGAGGACTGGTACCAAAGCGTCAACGTCAACCTCAACGGCATGTTTCTGAGCGCGCGTGAGGCGTTTCGGATCATGCGTCATCAAACACCACAAGGCGGGCGCATCATCAACAACGGCTCGATCGCGGCTTATGTGCCGCGCCCGAATTCGGTGCACTATTCTGCAACGAAACACGCCATCACAGGGCTTACGCGCAGCCTGTCGCTGGACGGGCGCGATTTTGGCATTGCCTGTGGCCAGATCGATATCGGGAACGCCCGCACTCAGATGGTGCAGGGGCTAGTCGATGCTGCGATTGCCGACGGTGCGACGCCCGATCCGACTATGGATGTGGAAGATGCCGCCAAGTCGGTGCTGCACATGGCCAATCTACCGCCCGAGGCCAATGTGCAGTTTATGACCGTGATGGCCACGACCATGCCCTATATCGGCCGGGGCTGAGCGTTACTTTTCGCGCAGCAGACGGAAAGCCGTCGAGGCACCCCACCCAGCGGCGATGGCGATGACCAGTGACATCAACCCGTACCAAACGGGCTGTTCGCGGGACATGTTGTAGAGAAATCGCTCCAGCCCCACTTTGCGCACGTCGATGGTGGTTTCGTATTGCGACACCACATTGCCGCCCCGCGTCAGGAAGATGCGTGCGGCGTAGTCGCCTTCGGTCAGGTCGGCGGGCATGTCGATAGAGGTGCGGAACAGGGTCTGTTCATCCACCGCAACCGTGTTTTCGCGGATCGAATACAGGCTCTCGCTTTCGCGAATGCGTATCACGGCATCGGCAAAGTCCTGAGCGGCCTCGATATGCATGGCCGCTCCGACCGAGCGGATGGCGCGCTCGATGGAAACTCGATAGCGCAGATCCTCGGTATTGGTGAGGATTTCTTTGAATGGCCCGCTGGTGGCAACAGCGTAGAAGCTGGGGGCCAGATCGACTTCGACGCTGTCGGAGTTCACCCAGATTCCCAGCTTGCGCTCTTTACGGCGCACGGTCAGAGGCTCGGACGGGCCTGCAACAGTGACGATCACCTCAAGCGGAGGGCCTTCGGGGATCGGGGCTTCGCGCTTGATGGCCCCGAAGATCAGAATTTCGGACCCGTCGAACGTAGCAGTAATGGCAACCCGGTCCTGGCTGAGGCCCAGGACCACCTGCTCTTCCGCGGCAGCGGCGGGCAGGCAGAACAGGCACAGGGCGGCGATCAATGAGCGGACCATAGTCAGTGTCCCCCGCTGGCGCCAAGCGAATACAGCTCGGACGGTTCCAGAAGCAGATCAAGTGCCAGCTTGCCACAGACGACCAACACCAGCGCGGCCAGCAAAACCCGCAATTGCTCGGCTGGCATCCGGGCCCCGATCACGGTTCCGATCTGAGCTCCGATAACGCCGCCGACAAGGAGCAGCACGGCCAGAACCACGTCCACGGTGTAGTTCGTTGTGGCGTGCAGCATTGTGGTGAAGGCGGTTACGAAAATAATCTGGAACAGGGATGTCCCGACCACAACCTTGGTGGGCATGCCCAGCAGGTAGATCATGGCAGGCACCATGATAAAGCCGCCGCCAACGCCCATGATCGCGGACAGAACGCCTACGCAGAGGCCGACCAGAACCGGTGGGATGACCGAGATATACAGACCCGAGGTGCGAAAGCGCATCTTGAAGGGCATTGCATGGACCCAGCCGCGCTGACGACGCTTGGCAGGTGCCGCCCCGCCTTTCTTGGCCTTGCGCAAGGCGCGCAGGCTTTCGATGAACATCAGGCTGCCGATCACGCCAAGGAAGACGACGTAGCACAGCGTTACCAGCAAATCGACCTGACCCAGGCTCTTGAGGTAGTTGAACACGACAACGCCAAGCGCGGCCCCGATGAGGCCGCCGATCAATAGCACCGTGCCCATCCTGAAATCGACCGTCCTTCGCCTGAAATGAGCCAGAACGCCCGAGAAGGACGAGGCGACGATCTGGTTGGCTTCGGTCGCGACGGCAACTGCCGGAGGGATGCCGATAAAGAACAGAAGCGGCGTCATAAGGAACCCACCGCCGACTCCGAACATGCCCGACAGAACGCCGACCATGCCGCCGAGCCCTAGCAATAGAAAGGCGTTTACGGAGACTTCGGCAATCGGAAGGTAAATTTGCATGGCATGCTCTAGTCGTATTGAGTTCGGCTGTGCAAAGCGGTGGACCCGCCGGCATCGGAAATGCGTGCAGCCTGAATATCGGGCGCTGCGGTCACAGGCCTACCACCCGTCTTTGGCAAATACGAGGGGAGGTTTGCACTCTTTTCTATCAGAGGAAACACGCACATACCCTCTTAGAGCGGTTGCGGCATGCAAAATCAACTCTGCATGCCGCTCTGCAGCGAACAGGACCCAGAATTGGCCCTGAACTGGACTTATCAGCGTTCTTTCACGTAAGGCTCGCCACCAGCGCGGGGCGGAACCGCCTTGCCGACGAAGCCCGCGAGAATCACCACGGTCAGGATATAGGGCAGGGCGTCCATCACCTGCACAGGGATCACGATGCCGCCCAAGTCGATATTCTGGAATCGCAGCGCGATGGCCTGTAGCAGGCCAAACAGCAAACAGGCCCACATCGCGTGCCAGGGACGCCATTTCGCAAAGATCAGCGCCGCCAGTGCAATGAACCCGCGACCGGCGGTCATTTCCTTGACGAACCCGGCCTGCAGCGCAGTTGCAAGATAGGCTCCGGCGATACCGCAGAGCACGCCGCATATGGCGACAGCTGCAAAGCGCAGACCGACGACCGAGACACCGGCCGTGTCCACGGCGGCCGGGTTTTCACCCACCGCGCGTAACCGCAACCCGAACCGGGTGCGATAGAGGATCCACCACGTCGCAGGCACCATCAGGAAGGCGATGTAGACAAGGATCGAATGGCCCGACAGCAGTTCAGAATAGATCGGGCCGATGAAGGGCACGTCGCTCAGCGCTTCGGCGAAGGGGAAGTTGATCGGCTCAAACCGGCCTTCCCCGAACAGCGACGGGGTGCGCCCGCCTTGTTGGAACCAGCTTTGAGCAATCAAAACCGTCAGGCCAGAGGCTAGGAAGTTGATCGCCACGCCAGAGATCAGCTGATTGCCCCGGAACGTGATCGACGCCACGCCGTGTAGTGCCGACAAAACCAAAGACGACGCAATCCCCGCGAGCAATCCCAACCAGACCGAGCCGGTCACTGCAGCAACAGCGGCCGAGAAGAAGGCCGAGATCAGCATTTTGCCTTCAAGCCCGATGTCGAAAATCCCGGCACGTTCGGAATAGAGACCTGCCAGACAGGCCAGCAGCAAAGGCGTCGCCAGACGGACGGTAGAATCAAGGACCTGGATCAGTGTTACGAACGAATCCATCACTGAGGCTCCTTCCGCAGGGCAAGGAACAGCTTTTCAAGCGGCATCCGCACCATGTTGTCCAACGCTCCGGTAAACAGGATCACCAGCGCCTGAATGACGACGATCAATTCGCGCGGGATGGATGTCCACAAGGCCAGCTCTGCACCGCCTTGATACAGGAAGCCGAACAGAAGCGCCGCGAGGAACACGCCGAACGGGTGCGAACGGCCCATCAACGCCACGGCGATCCCGATGAAACCCGCGCCTTCGGTCGAGTTCAGAACCAGTCGCTCTGCCTCACCCATCACGTTGTTGATCGCCATCAGACCTGCCAACCCGCCCGAGATCAGCATGGCGATGATAGTGATGCGAACCGGCGAGATTCCCGCATAGACGGCACCGGTCTCCGAATGACCATAGGCCCGGATTTCATAGCCCAGCCGAGTGCGCCAGATCAGCGCCCAGACCACGAAACAGGCGATGATCGCCACGAAGAACGAAATATTGGCAGGTGCGCCGCGGAACATCACGTTTTCGGCGGTTGAGAACATGGATTGGAAGGTCGGCAGGTGTACCGCCTCGGGGAAGCGCGCTGTTGCCGGGTCCTGCGAGCCTTGCGGGCGCATGACATTGACCAGCATGTAGTTCAGGAAGGCAGCCGCGATAAAGTTGAACATGATCGTGGTGATCACGATGTGACTGCCGCGTTTGGCCTGCAGATAGGCCGGGATCGCAGCCCACGCCGCGCCGAATATAGCGGCCCCCAGTCCTGCAGCGATCAGAGCGATGCTCCAATGCGGCCAAGGGATGTAGAGACACACCATGGCAACGCCAAGACCGCCCAGCATCGCCTGACCTTCGCCGCCGATGTTGAACAGCCGTGCGTGAAAAGCCACGGCCACCGCGAGCCCGGTGAACATGAAGTTGGTCGCGTAGTAGAGCGTATAGCCCCAGCCATAGGTCGATCCCAGCGCGCCTGTGACCATCAGGTTCACGGCCTCAACCGGGTTCTCTCCGATGGCGAGGATCACCAGCGCCGACAGGATCGTGGCCAACACCAGGCTGATGATGGGGATCAGCACGACGTCGGCCCATTTGGGCATTTTTTCCATCTTACGCGGCCTCTCCCGCAACACCGGCCATCAGCAGGCCCAGTTCTTTTTCATCTGTCTCATGTGGCAGACGCTCACCCATGATATGTCCGTCAAACATCACGGCGATCCGGTCAGAGAGCGAGAAGATCTCCTCCAGCTCGACCGAGACCAGCAGGATCGCTTTGCCTTGGTCGCGCAGGGCTACGATCTGTTTGTGAATGAATTCGATCGCGCCAATGTCTACGCCGCGGGTCGGTTGGCCGACCAGCAACAGGTCTGGATTCCGCTCAATCTCGCGCGCGACGACGATTTTCTGCTGGTTGCCTCCGGAAAAGCTTTTGGCGGTCAGCCAGCCGTTCGGGGGACGCACATCGAATTTCTCGATCTTGGCTTCGGTGTCCGCGCGCAGGGCGGCGTTGTCCATGAACAGGCCGCGCTTGTAGGCCGGGTCACGGTGATAGCCGAAGGCAACGTTTTCCCAGGCATGGAAATCCAT
Organism: Ruegeria sp. AG1; assembly: GCF_056541705.1. Lineage (NCBI taxonomy): Bacteria > Pseudomonadati > Pseudomonadota > Alphaproteobacteria > Rhodobacterales > Roseobacteraceae > Ruegeria > Ruegeria sp. AG1. Next base: position 211,126 of record NZ_JBQFYU010000008.1, read on the forward strand.
GATCAGACCTTCGCGCTGACGGTCTTCCGGTACATGCGCGATGTGCTGCGCGCGACGCGCTTGACCGTCAGATCCAGCCCCGCTGAGGGGAAGCGGTGTCCCGTTCAGCTTGATCGACCCCTGACCGGGGCGCATTCCGCCCAGAACTTCCAACAGTTCCGACTGGCCGTTGCCCGCGACGCCTGCGATGCCGACGATCTCACCGGCGCGGACGGTCAGGTCGATGCCTTTGACACGCTCAACACCTGCGGCATCGAACACGCGCAGGTCTTGGACCTCAAGAATGGGTTTTCCGGGCTGAGCGGGTACCTTGTCGACCTGTAGCAGGACCTTGCGGCCCACCATCAGCTCGGCCAGACGCTCAGGGCTGGTTTCGGAGGTTTTGACCGTCGCCGTCATCTCTCCGCGCCGCATGACCGAGACAGTATCGGTGTTCTCCATGATCTCGCGCAGTTTGTGCGTTATCACGATGATGGTTTTTCCTTCGGCCCGAAGGCGATCGAGGATGCGGAACAGCTGGTCGGCCTCGGCCGGGGTCAGAACGCCGGTGGGCTCATCAAGGATCAGGATCTCGGCCTTGCGATACAGCGCCTTGAGGATCTCGACCCGTTGCTGCATGCCCACGCCGATTTCATCGATGCGCTTGTCGGGGTCGACGAACAGCTCGTATTCTTCTTCCAGCGCTTTCAACTCTTTCCGGGCCTTGGCCAGAGACGGGGCCAGCAGCCCGCCATCCTCGGCGCCCAGAACAATGTTTTCCAGAACGGTGAAGTTTTCGACCAGCTTGAAGTGCTGGAACACCATCCCGATACCCGAGGCGATGGCCGCCTGACTGTCTGGAATGTCGGTCTTGGTGCCGTTGATCCAAATCTCACCTTTATCGGCTTTGTAGAAGCCGTAGAGAATGCTCATCAGCGTGGATTTGCCCGCACCGTTTTCACCGATGATCCCATGGATCGTGCCGGGGGCGACGCTGATGGAAATGTCTTTATTGGCCTGAACCGGCCCAAAGGCTTTGGAAATCCCTTTGAGCTCAATGGCGGGGACTGTCATGTCTTGTCCTTGGGTTGCCGAAGGGCCGCGCGGTTCGCGGCAGAGTGGGACCGAGGCGGAGGTCACCCCCGCCCCGTGTGATATCAGAACTGCAGTGCCGGGCAGCTGTCGTTCTCGTAGTAGCTGACAACGGAGATGTCGCCGTTGATGATCGCTTTGCGTGCTTCGTCCACGGCGTCGTTCATACGAACCGAGACAAGTTCTTTGTTGTTCTCGTCCATGGCAACACCAACGCCGTCCTCGGCCAGGCCCATGGCGAATACGCCGGTTTCCAGATCTTCACCCGCTTTCATCGCGTCATAGACCGCCACGTCCACGCGCTTGAGCATCGAGGTCAGGACCTTGCCCGGGTGCAGGTGGTTCTGGTTGCTGTCCACGCCGATCGACAGGATGCCTTCATCTGCTGCGGTCTGCAGAACACCAACACCGGTGCCGCCTGCGGCCGCATAGATCACGTCGGCGCCTTGGCTGATCTGCGCTTTGGTCAGCTCGGACCCTTTAACCGGGTCGTTCCATGCGGCAGGTGTTGTGCCGGTCATGTTGGCAACCACATTGATGTCGGGGTTCACAGCCTTGGCGCCTTGCGCATAACCGCAACCAAAGTGGCGGATCAGCGGGATATCCATGCCGCCGATGAAGCCGACAGTGCCCGATTCCGACGCCATCGCAGCCATCATACCAACGAGGTACGAGCCTTCGTGCTCGGCAAAGCCGATCTGACGGATGTTCGGGGCATCCAGCCAGGTGACGTCAACCGCGACGAACTTGGTGTCAGGATAGTCGCCGGCAACGGCAGACAGCGGATCGGCCATGGCGAAGCCCATGGTGATCACCGGGTTCGCGCCAGCCTCGGCGAAACGGCGCAGGGCCTGTTCACGCTGTGCTTCCGACTGAAGCTCGATCTCGCGATAGGTGCCGCCGGTTTCGTTGGCCCAACGCTGTGCGCCGTTATGTGCGGCTTCGTTGAACGACTTGTCGAACTTGCCACCCAGGTCAAAGATCAGGGCCGGTTCGGCCAGTGCGGCACCCGCGGTCAGAGCGACGACGGCGGCAGCGCCCATCAAGGATTTCATCAGGGTCATTTGGTACTCCCGTTGTTTTTGTCGGTTCGAGGTTAAACTAGCCTCGTATACCCACCTATAGCGAGCATAACCGTTGTGATGACGGGAATTAAGGCCGTATGCAACAGGCAGGGTCAACTGATTTTTGACCACTTGGTCTAAAAAGTGGGATGTGGGGCTACGGTAGGGGGCGTTCCATAACGATTGCGTCGCAATTTGAGGCGGAATCGCGTGTATAGTAGCCTTTTCGCCTCCCGCAGGGGCTGTATCCGAAGCCTTCATAGAGTGCGATAGCGGCTCCATTGTCTGCCGCCACGTCAAGAATCGCGCGCGCTGCACCAAGGTCAGCAGCAACGGCGTGCCAATTTTTCATGCAGGCTGCAGCCAAGCCCTGACGCTGATACAGGGGGTGAGTCGCGATGGTCAGCAACTCGGCCTCGCCCGCGATGACCTGAAACAGGGCAAAACAGTTGGGGTCTCCGACAACATGGGTGAAGCGGTTTTGCAGCAGGTCTTCGAACTCGGCAGCCGTCCACGGGCGCGCCTGTGTGAAGGCCGCAGCGTGGGTTAGGGCCATGTCTTCTGGGGTCATTCGTCCAGCAGCACAGGAGGGAGATCGCGAGAAGGCGCCGCATCCGCAGGGCGTATGTAAAGCGGTGCGGGTGGCTCCACTTCCGTGCCGTATCGGCGCGCCGCGACTTGGGCGATGGCCTGTACATGCGCGTTTGGGTCCGTGGCAGTGAAGAGGGGGCCAAACCCCTCGGCCTCGGCCCGAGGCATCAGGCGTGAGCCATCTGAGGTCCGCACATAGACCTGATCGCGCGGGGCCGAGATCGCGGGAAGGTGACCGTCGGGCATAATCTCCGCCAAGGCGTCGAAACCGGACACGCCGACGGCCGGGATGTTTAGACCCAACGCAAGCCCCCGTGCTGCCGAGACCGAGATTCGAATGCCGGTGAAGTTTCCTGGGCCGATGCCAACACCGATGGCGTCCAGGTCTTTCCAGCCAAGACCGGCCTCAGACAGAACCTCCTCCAGCAGCGGCATCAGGCGTTCGGCCTGCCCACGTGACATGGCCTCGGCTCGCGTGTTGACAATTTCAGAGCCACGCAACAAAGCGGCCGCGCAATGCGCGGCCGATGTGTCAAATGCCAGAAGGGTCGGTTCAGACAGCAACAGGGCGAACCTCGGTCACTTCGGGGATATAGTGGCGCAGCAGGTTCTCGATCCCCATTTTCAGAGTCAGGGTCGAGGACGGGCAGCCCGCGCAGGCCCCTTGCATATGCAGGTAGACCACGCCGCGGTCAAAGCCGTGGAAGGTGATGTCGCCACCGTCCTGAGCCACCGCAGGGCGCACACGGCTGTCCAGCAGATCCTTGATCTGGTCGACGATTTCCGAATCTTCGCCAGTATGTTCGGCATGGCCGGATGCGGGTGCGGCCTCGGCTCCCATGACGGGCTGGCCGGATTGGTAATGCTCCATCACCGCGCCGAGGATGCTTGGCTTGATATGGTCCCAATCGACGTCATCCGCTTTGGTCACGGTGACAAAGTCATTGCCAAAGAACACGCCGGTCACGCCGCTAACCGCAAAGATGCGCTGGGCAAGCGGCGATTTTTCGGCGGCTTCTGCGGATGGGAAGTCGGCTGTGCCTGCCTCAAGCACCGTCTGGCCGGGCAGGAACTTCAAGGTTGCCGGGTTCGGGGTGGATTCGGTCTGAATGAACATGAGGCAGCTCCGTTTTCGTTGCTTCTGATATGCGGGCAGCCGCCGTGGAAGTCAAGATTTGGAACCGTTCTAAATTGTCAGGGCGTGGTTTATCGCGTCAACCAACCGGTCATCGCCCCAGAAAACCTCATTCCCGACGACAAAACTGGGTGCGCCGAACAGGTCCAGATTCTTGGCGCGGCTGGATTGAGCAAAGAGCGCCGCTTTGACCTCCGGGTCTTGCGATTTGTCCACAAAACCGGCGGGCAGACCTGCGGCTGCAAGGCAATCGGTCAATGTTGATGCGGCCGAGATATCGCGGCCCTCGCCGAACTCGGCCATGTAGACGGCACGGGTAAACGCGGCCCGCTGGTCTTGGGACGTGATGGCCACTGCCAAACGCGCCGCGGTCAGGGAATTCTGCGGAAACGGATCGGGGCGTTGAAACGGCAATGCGCGCGCGGCGCATAACCGCTCCATATCGCGCCACATGTAGCGTCCCTTGGCAGGGTAGATCGTGAATGGAGACGTATTCCAGCCCTGTTCGGCAAAGATGGGCCCCAAAAGAAAGGGCTGCCAATCAGTGGACACCCCCTTTTCAGCGGCTAGCTGCTCGATCCGCATCGCGCTGAGATAAGAATAAGTTGAGGCGAATTCGAACCAGAACTGAACGGGTGCTGCCATGGTGCCTCAGGTAATCTCTTCCAGTTTTTCCTTGCTCAGATCACCTGGCACGATGGTGATCGGGATCGGCATGCTGCCCGAGTTCTTGGTCAGCTGAGTCACCAGCGGACCCGGCCCTTTCTTGTCGGTGCCGGCGCCCAGAACCAGGACCCCAATCTCCGGGTCGGACTGTACGTGTTCGATGATCTGTGCAACCGGATCGCCTTCGCGAATGGCCAATTCAGGCTCAACGCTTTGCTTGTCGCGCATCCATTTGGCGAAGACTTCGAAATGGGCGTGGATGCGTTCGCGGGCCTCTTCGCGCATGGTTTCGGCCACACCGATCCAGTGATTGAATTCATCCGGCGGGATCACCGACAGGATTGTCACGCCGCCGCCAGTATGCGCGGCCCGCATCGCTGCAAAACGCATGGCGTTCAGGCATTCGCGGCTGTCATCCAGAATGACGAGAAACTTGCGCATTTGGGTCCTCTTGATTTTCTGGGATCATGCCCGACCGATAGCGTGCTGGCAACTCGGGTAAATCCCTAGCGCTCGCTTGCCGCCCAATCCCAGTAGAGCGCGCGGGCGCGACGGGCGATAGGGCCAACCTGATATTGCGTGTCGTCCAGAGCGGTCACAGGCGTCACTTTGTTCATGTTGCCGGACATGAACACCTCATCCGCCGCATGGAAATCATCAAAGCTGAGGACGGACTCATGTACGGTGACACCATCGGCGCGCAGGTTCTTGATGTGCCTTGCGCGGGTGATCCCGGCCAGAAAGGTGCCGTTGGGCATGGGGGTGAAGACCTCTCCGTCCTTGGCCATGAAGATATTGGCGGTGGCGGTCTCGGCCACATTGCCCATCGCGTCGGCGACCAGCGCGTTCGAGAACCCTTTGGAGCGCGCCTCGGTCAGCATCCGGGCGTTGTTCGGGTAGAGACACCCGGCCTTGGCATTCACCACGGCGGATTCCAGTACCGGACGGCGGAACCGGGTGGTCGTCAAGGTTACCGAGGCCGTCTCGGGCGCCATTGGGATCTCTTCGAGACAGATGGCGAAACCGGTACTGTCTTTCTGGGGCACGATGGCCGTGACGTCTCCGTGGATGCCCCAATACATCGGGCGAATATAGACAGCCTGATCCGGGCCATAGGATTGCAGCCCCTCGCGCACCAGATCGACCATCTGTTCCGGCGTCACGGTCGGGGTCAGCATCAAAGCCTCGGCGGAACGGTTCACGCGGGCGCAATGGGCCAGCAGATCAGGGGCCATGCCGTCAAAGTAGCGTGCGCCATCAAAAACCGAGGACCCCAGCCACGATCCATGATCCGCCGCCCGCATGATCGGTGCGTCCCCTTCATGCCATTGGCCTTCGAAATAGGTGCGGATATTTTTGCCGACTGCCATAGCGCCCTCCCTCAGCTTTCGGCAAACCTAGGAGGGCGTCAGGCGAAGGTCCAGTGCAATCAGCGCGATGCAGCGCCGACCATGCCCACAATCTCGTAGGTTTGTTTCAGGATCGGAGCGGCAATCGCGCGCGCCTTTTCCGCGCCACGGGCAAGGATCTGGTCAATCTCGGACTGCTCGCCCATCAGGCGGGCCATCTCGGACGAGATCGGAGACAGTTTTTCGACCGCCAATTCCGCGAGCATCGGTTTGAACTCACCGAACTGCTTGCCGCCAACATCGGCCAGCACCTGCTCGGCCGAGCTGTCGCTGAGCGCGGCGTAGATATTGACCAGATTGCGCGCCTCGAGACGATCTTCCAAACCGTCGACTTCTGATGGCAGGGCGTCCGGATCAGTCTTGGCCTTACGGATTTTCTTGGCGATCGTGTCGGCATCGTCGGTCATGTTGATCCGACTCATGTCTGACGGGTCAGACTTGGACATCTTCTTGGAGCCGTCACGAAGGCTCATGACCCGTGTGGCCGCCCCTTCGATCACGGGTTCGGTGACCGGGAAGAAGTCGACGCCGAAATCGTTGTTGAATTTGATCGCGATGTCGCGCGTCAGCTCAAGATGCTGTTTCTGGTCCTCACCCACAGGAACATGGGTCGCGTGATAGATCAGAATGTCCGCGGCCATCAGCGCCGGATAGGCAAACAGGCCCAGCGAGGCGTTTTGCGTGTTCTTGCCCGCCTTGTCCTTCCACTGGGTCATGCGCTGCATCCAGCCCATCCGAGCGACGCAGTTGAAGATCCACGCCAGTTGCGCATGTTCGGGCACCTGGCTTTGGTTGAACAGGATGGATTGTTTCGGGTCGATGCCCGCCGCGATATAGCCCGCGCACAGTTCGCGCGTGTTGTGTGACAAGGCGGCGGGGTCCTGCCAGACGGTGATCGCATGCAGGTCGACCATGCAATAGATGGTTTCGAACTCTGGCCCCTGCATATCCACAAAGCGCTTCATCGCGCCCAGATAGTTGCCCAAGGTCAGCCCGCCCGAAGGCTGGATGCCGGAAAACACGCGCGGCGTGAATTGGGTCTGGGTCATCGAAGGGAACTCCCGTCTGGAAAAATCAGCCCTCGTCGCTTACCCATGAGGCCAAGGGACGTCAACAGCCGCGAAAGGCCAGCCCAATGAGCAGTGAGCATTATACACCCGCCGTGAACCCTCTGCCGCCTGTCGTGGTGGCCTTGGTTCTGTTCATCATGGGGATCGAACTTGCGTTTACGCTGGGCGCCCGGGGTCTGGTCGGAGGGCCCGGCGCGGTCGGATGGCGGCTGGATGCGCTGCAGAGCTACGCGTTCTCGGCCGATATCTTCGATTGGATGGTCCAGAACGGGCGCTGGCCGTTCGAGCATGTTATCCGCTTTGTGACCTATCCGTTCGTTTCGGGCAGTTTTACGCAGGCGGTTTTTGTCTGCGTGTTCGTGCTGGCAATGGGCAAGATGGTGGGTGAGGTCTTTGGCGGCTTTCCGATGCTGCTGATCTTCGTTCTGTCGGGTGTTGGTGGCGCGCTCGCCTATGCGCTGTTTCTGGACCCGTCTTATCCGCTGCTCGGAGGGTTCCCACCGGTCTACGGGTTGATCGGGGCATTTACTTGGTTGCTGTGGCGCAAACTTTCTTTGGTTGGGGCCAATCAGGCGCGGGCATTTCAGTTGATTGCGGTGCTGATGGGCATTCAGCTGCTGTTTGGCCTGATCTTTGGCGGCACATCCGATTGGGTGGCCGATCTGGGCGGTTTTGCCACCGGGTTCGGCCTGTCCTTCTTTTTGGCGCCGGGTGGTTGGGCGCGGATCAAGGGCCGCATCCGGCGTGATTAATCATGACCGGCGCAGGGCCGTTTTGAACTCGGACAGTCTAAATGCCCCCAACAGGTGGCCAAATGCGAAGTAGCTGACCGCTGCAACCATGATCAGCGCAAGCAGAGCCAGATAGCGCCACCCGGGCACATCAAGCGTCCAGCCGAACAGTTGAATGGCGGCAAACAACACCGCGCCCATCCCGACAGATGCCAAGATGATCCGCCCCGCGCGCCGCCGGAAGCGGTCGTCGAACCGAGTCTCATCGCCCATATTCCGCGCGCCGAAGGCCAGTAAGCCAACCATGGCCCAGCCAGCGGCAGAGGCTGCGATGGCAGGGGCAATCCATCCGAAAATCGGGTAAAGGCCAAAGGCAAGCGCCGCGTTGATGATCATTGCCACCAAAGCATAGTGGAACGGAGACCGCGTGTTCTCACGCGCGAAATACAGCGGTTGCAGCAGCTTCTGGAGCATGAACGCGGGTAGGCCGATGCCATAGATCGCAACGGCCAGGGCTGTCGCGGCTGTGTCCTCAGCGGTGAACTGGCCCCGCTGGAACAGGACCGAGACCAGCGGGTTCGGGATGATCAGGAAGGCTACGGTCGAGGGCAGGGTGAGCAGCAACATGAACTCTCCGGCCCGCGAAAACGCATTGCGCGCGCCTGCTTTGTCATCCGCGCGCAAGCGGCGAGACAGATCGGGCAGCAGCACGATTCCGATGGCAATCCCGACAACACCCAGGGGCAGCTGATAAAGGCGGTCTGCCGCAAACAACCAGCTGACAGCTTTCTCGGTCTTTGAGGCCACAAGTTGCCCTACAACCAGATTGACCTGCGTCACCCCCATGGCCAGGGCGGCGGGTACGGCGATGCGGACCATATTCCGCATCTCGGGCGTCAGACGCGGCAACCCAAAACGTATGCGGATACCGGCGCGTTCGGTGGCAAACCAGACCAACGCCAACTGCGCCACACCTGCCAAAGGGATCACGGCGATGAGCCAGCGAATGACCTCACCTCCGGATATCGCGCCAGCGATCAGGGCGGTGCAGGCGAAGATGTTTAGAAGAACCGGTGCTGCGGCGGCGGCAGCAAACCGCCCGGTCGCGTTCAGAACGCCCGAAAACAGCGCCGCCAGTGACATGAAAAGAATGTAGGGGAAGACGACATAGCCATAGTCGACCGCCAAGTCGAAGCGCTCATCGCCGTAAAACCCCTCGGCCGTCAGCCAGACGAGGCCGGGCATGAACACCATCGCCAACCCGACCAGGGCTAATACCGCAGCGACCAATAGGTTGAAAGCGTCTTGCGCGAACCCTTGCGCGTTCTCTCCGCCTTCTAGCCGCTTGGAAAACATCGGCACGAAAGCTGCGTTGAATGCGCCTTCGGCAAAGAAGCGGCGGAACATGTTGGGCAGACGGAAAGCCGCGACGAAGGCGTCCATCACCGGGCCGGGGCCGATGAACGCGGTCAGCAGGATCTCACGCAGAAAGCCCAGAATGCGACTTGCCAACGTCCAGAAACCGACCGTGAAAAAGCCGGAAAACAGCCGGATCTGCTTCATGAGGCCGCTCGCTCGGCGCCCTCGGTTATGGCTTTGCGCAGTTTGGTCTCAAGCCCGCGCTGCTTGCTTTCCGAGTGGTATTTCAGCCCGAACATGTCCTTGACGTAGAATGTATCCACCACCTGCTCGCCATAGGTCGCGATCACGGCGTTGGCGATATAGACATTGGCCGCTGCCAGCGTGCGTGTCAGGTCATAGAGCAAGCCGGGGCGGTCGCGGGTATCAACCTCGATGATCGTGTAGATCTCGGACCCGTCATTGTCGAAGGTGATATGGGTCGGCACGTTGAAGGCGCGTTCGCGTTTCTTGATCTTGTCGCGCGATTTCAACGCCTCGCGGGCCACGACCTCGCCTTTCAGCGTTTTGTGGATCATCTGGGTCAAACGCGGCAGACGGCTGGCTTCGAACGGGTGGCCTTCAGCATCCTGTATCCAGAACGCATCCGTGACATAGCCATCCTTGGTGGTGTAGCTGCGGGCATCCACGACGTTGGCGCCGACCAAGGCCAAGGCCCCGGCGATCCGTGCGAAAATACCGGGGTGATCACCCATGGCAAAGCAGGCGCGGGTGGCGTCGCGATCCTCGTCCGGATGCAGGCGAATTTCCATCGCGCCGGGATCGCCGCTGTGCTCCAGCGCCCGTAGCATCTCGGCAAATTCTACGTGGGTCGAGACGTTCAGGCCTTGCCAGTACGGGGCATAGTGCCGCCCGGTTTCCGTCTTCAGATCGGCCTTGGACCATTCGGCCAGTTCTGCGCGCAGCAGTTTCTTGGCCTCGGCCCCGCGATTGGCGCGGTTCAGATCCTCCATGCCCGTTTCCAAGGCACGTTTGGTTTCCGCATGCAGCGCGCGCAGCAACGTGGCTTTCCAGTTGTTCCACGTATTGGGCCCGACACCGCGAATGTCACAGACGGTGAGCACGGTCAGCAGATCCAGCCGTTTGACCGTTTGCACAGCTTTGGCAAAATCCCGCACGGTCCGAGGGTCCGAGATATCGCGTTTTTGTGCCATATCCGACATCAGAAGGTGATAGCGCACCAGCCATTCGACCGTCTCGGCATCGGATTTGTTCAGCCCAAGCCTAGGGGCCACTTTGCGCGCGATTTGCGCCCCGAGGATCGAGTGATCTTCGGGCCGCCCCTTGGCGATGTCGTGCAAAAGCAGCGCAACATAGAGGACCTTGCGGTTCACGCCCCCTTCAAGGATCGAGGACGCCAGCGGCAGCGATTCAACCAGCTCTCCGCGTTCGATCTGGGCGAGGTTGACGATGCACTGGATGATATGCTCGTCCACCGTGTAGCTGTGATACATATTGAACTGCATCATCGCCACGATGGGTTCGAACTCGGGTATGAAGGCCGATAGCACCCCAAGTTCGTTCATCCGGCGCAGGGCGCGTTCCGGGTTGCCATGTTTCAGCATCAGGTCGAGGAAGATGCGCTGGGCTTCCTTGTCGTTGCGCATATCTTCGTCGATCAGGTGCAGATTGGCCGTGACCAGCCGCATGGCATCCGGATGGATCAGCATGCCCGTGCGCAGGCCTTCCTCGAAGAGGCGCAACATGTTCAGCTTGTCGGTCAGGAATGTATCCGGATCGGCAATGTCCAGACGACCATGAACCATGCTGTACCCGGCTTTGACCCGAGGACGGCGGCGGAAAATCCGCTCCAGCAGCGGGGCGCCTTTCATATGCAGGGCTTCCAGCTTGGTCAGGAAGATCCGCGTCAATTCCCCTACGCTGGTAGCATGGCGGAAATAACGCTGCATGAACACTTCGACCGCGCGCCGCCCGGCACGATCTTCATAGCCCATGCGCGCCGCAACCTCGACCTGCATATCGAAGGTCAGCTGCTCGGTTGGGCGCCCCGTGACCAGATGCAGGTGCGAGCGTACGGCCCAGAGGAAGTTTTCGGCCTCGGCAAACGTCTTGAATTCATCGGGCGTGAACAGGCCCAGCGGGACCAGCTCGGCCACATCTTGCACACCGTAGATGTATTTCGCGATCCAGTAGAGCGATTGCAGATCGCGCAGCCCGCCTTTGCCCTCTTTCACATTGGGTTCGACTACATAGCGCTGGCCCTGTTTCAGGTGTCGTTCGTCGCGTTCCTGAAGTTTGGCCTCGATGAACTCACGCTCGGAGCCCTTGAACAGATCGGCCTTGAGGCGTTGGTCCAGCTCCTTGGCCAACCGCGTATCACCAGCCAGATAGCGCTGTTCCAGCATCGCGGTGCGGATGGTGAAATCTTCGGTTCCCAAACGCAGGCAATCCTTGATCGTGCGTGAGGAATGGCCGACCTTCAGGCGCAGATCCCAAAGGATATAGAGCATGGATTCAATCACGCTCTCGGCCCAGGCGGTGATCTTGTAGGGCGTTAGAAACAGCAGATCGACATCCGAGGCAGGTGCCATCTCACCGCGCCCATAACCGCCGACCGCCAGAACGGCGATGCGTTCCCCCTGCGTCGGGGTGGCCAGAGGGTGCAGATGCTCGCTGGCGACCCGCATCGCAGTACCGACCAGACAATCCGTGAGGTAGGTATAGGATCGGGTCAGAGGGCGCGCGTCGAATGGGTGGGCGGCAAAAGCCCCGGCAATGGCGGCGCGCCCGACCTTTTGCGCCTCACGCAGAATGCGCACCGTTTCAGCACGCAGCGTGGAGTTGTCAGTGCCTGCCTCGAACGCTGCAGCAAGCTGAGCGTCAACGTGGGCGCCGTCGAAAATATCCTCAGGCGGGCAGATAAGTGAGTTTTCAGGCACTGCGGTCAGGTGAGGCTGGTCAGAAACCGGCCCCTGAGAAGCTTTGAGGGGCAGGGTCAATCACAACCACCTGTTTGTTCTGGATCGTGGCAACCGCCAGACCCCGTTCATTGGTACCATCAGAGCGCAGGCGGAAGATGCCGCCAACGCCCTGAAAACCGGCACTCTGGGTCAGCGCAGCCCCGGTCAGAGCATTCGATTTGCCCTGGCTTACAAGCGCTCCGATGGCGGCGATCCCGTCATAGGCCAGTCCGCTGATCGGATGAGGCGCTTCGCCATAGGTCGCATTGTAGCGCTGACGATAGGCCTGCGCTTTTGCAGGATCAGGTAGGGCAAACCAACCGCCCTGAACGCCGGGCAGTTCAAGAGTTTGGGCGGGAATGTCCCACCGTGTCAGACCGATATACTGGGAGGTTGACGGCGAAACCCCCGCTTCGGGCAGAAGCTGCGAGAACAAGGGCAGCGCGCCTGCGGTGGTTGCAGTCAGGAAGACCGAGTCCGCCCCAGTAGAATCCATGGCGGATTTGATGTTGGGCACCGCGTTGATCACACCCTGCTGCGACCGGTCATAGCCGACACTTCCGGCGTTGTTCATACTGCTGCTGGCCAGTGCATTGGCAATGGCTGAGCGGCCGGCCTCTCCGGCTGCGTCATTGCTGTGTACGATGATTGCTCCTGTCTTGCCCTGTCTTCCGCCATAATTGGCCAGTCGATTGGCCGTGTTCTGGAAGGTCGGCCCTAGTACAAAGACATTCCCGCCCGCGATGCTGGTGTTGTTTGAGAAGGACAGGACGTTGACGTTGTTGTTCAGCACCGCAAGACCGGCTGCGTTGGCGGCCTGTGCATAGACGGGTCCGATGATGATCTTGGCCCCATCCGCCACCGCCTGTTGCGCCACACCCGAGGCCGTACCCGCATTGCCTGCCGTATCATAGACACGCAGGTCGATTGTAACGTTCGGCAGGTCTGACATCGCCAGACGTGCTGCATTTTCAAGGCTTTGCGCCAGCGCCGCGTCACCAGACTGGCCTGATCCGCGCGGAACCAGAAGCGCAACGGGCACCGGTTCCGAGGTGTTGATCGAGGGGCCTCCGCCGACGCCAGTGGTTTCACATGCGGCCAGAAAAACGGCGGTGGTCAGGGCAATCGTGGTTTTGGCCAACTTGCTTACGGACTTGCAAACGGTAAACATCTAAAAGAAAACTCCCTGATCCGGCGGCTTGCGACGCTGCTGTTCTATCGAGCCGCGATAATAAACGTCACGCTGTGAGGGTCCAGCTTTGAATTTCCAAAACATAAGTTTGGCTGCTGGCCTGTATTTTGTTGCCACTCCGATCGGTACGGCGCGCGATATTACGCTCAGAGCGTTGGATGTGCTGGCATCGGCCGACATGATCGCCGCAGAAGACACCCGCAGTCTGCGCCGGTTGATGGAAATCCACGGTATTCCCTTGGGCGGACGTCGCATTCAGGCGTATCACGACCACAGTGGAGCAGGCGCACGCGGCAAGATCATGGATGCTTTGGCTGCAGGGCAATCCGTTGCCTATGCGTCCGAGGCCGGTATGCCGCTGATCGCCGATCCGGGCTACGATTTAGGGCGGCAGGCGGCCGAGGCCGGGCACACCGTAACTTGCGCACCGGGCCCGTCCGCCGTGCTGACGGCGCTGACGCTGGCGGGCCTGCCAACGGATGCGTTCTTTTTTGCGGGCTTTTTGCCGAATGCGTCGGGCGCACGCCGCAGCCGAATCGAGGCGCTGCGGGATATTCCCGGAACGCTGGTTTTCTACGAATCACCCAAGCGCGTGGCTGGATGCTTGTCCGATCTGTCCGACATCCTCGGCTCCGACCGGCAGGCGGCTTTGTGCCGCGAGCTGACGAAGAAGTTCGAGGAAGTCCGACGTGGCTCTTTGCAAGACCTGGCAGAGGCCTTCCAAGACCAAACCCCCAAGGGTGAGGTGGTTCTGCTCGTGGATCGCAGCCATTCGCCAAGCGTTAACGAATATGACGTAGAAGAGGCTTTGAAACAGGCCTTGCAAACCCATTCGGTTCGGGATGCGGCGGATTTGGTGTCAAAGATGTATGATCTTCCCAGACGTCCCATTTACCAGCAGGCCCTCAAACTGGGAAAGGGATGACATGACGCAGCGTGCGGTGCGGGGGTCGGTATCTTATCATGCAGGGCAATCTGCGGAATTGCGGGTTGCAGCCGACTATGAACGCCGCGGATTCTCGATCGCTCACAGACGCTGGCGCGGTGCCGGGGGTGAGATTGACCTGATTGCGCGGGGTGACGAAGGGCTCGTTTTTATCGAGGTCAAGAAAAGCACCAGTTTCGACAGGGCTGCGGCTCGGATCACCCCACGGCAGACCCAGCGTATCTGCGCATCAGCGGCGCAGTTTCTTGAAAATGAGCCGGGTGGGCAATTGACGAATGTCCGGTTCGACGCGGCGCTGGTCGATGGCACGGGCGCTGTTCAAATCATCGAAAACGCCTTCGGACTGGTCTAAGCCCCATTGAACCCCTCGGCCTGCTGCGCCATGTATCTGGCGTGAAGTTGAGGGACATGCCATGAAAATCGCCTTTCAAATGGACCCGATCGGGGCCGTGGATATCAACGCCGACAGCTCTTTCCGCCTTGCGGAAGAGGCACAGGCCCGCGGGCATGAGCTGTTCTTCTACGGGCCGGATCAATTGGCCTATCAGGAGGGGCGGATCACCGCGCGAGGACAAGACATGCAGGTTCAGCGCGTTGCCGGAGACCCCGCGGTCCTCGGTCCCGAGCGTGAAGTTGATCTGGCTGAGTTTGACGTGGTGTGGCTACGTCAGGACCCGCCGTTCGACATGCACTACATCACCTCGACGCATCTGCTGGATCGGTTGAAGGGGCAAACTTTGGTGGTCAATGACCCGTTTTGGGTACGCAATTACCCCGAGAAACTACTGGTTCTGGATTTCCCCGAATTGACTCCTCCGACCACGATTGCGCGGGACATGCAGACCATCAAGGCCTTCAAGGACAAACATCAGGACATCATCCTTAAACCTCTTTATGGAAATGGAGGGGCTGGGGTGTTCCGGTTGGATGCCAATGACCGCAACCTGACCTCGTTGTATGAGCTGTTCACCGGATTCTCGCGCGAGCCGTTGATTGTTCAGAAATTCCTGCCGGATGTGAAGAACGGCGACAAACGTGTGATTCTCGTGGACGGAGAGCCGGTGGGTGCCATCAACCGCGTCCCGGCCGAAGGTGAGACGCGTTCCAATATGCATGTCGGCGGGCGACCCGAAAAGATCGGTTTGACCGAGCGGGATCTCGAAATCTGCGCGGCCATCGGCCCTCTACTAAAGGAAAAAGGCCAGATTTTTGTCGGGATTGACGTGATCGGAGACTACCTGACCGAGATCAACGTCACCTCCCCCACCGGCATTCAAGAGCTTGAGCGTTTCAACGGTGAGAACATCGCCGAAAAGATCTGGCAGGCAATCGAGGCCAAAGTCTAAGCGCTACAGGCGTTGGGCGGCGCTTAGCTGTTCGATACGGTCCGTTCATTGGAATGCACAGTCGCACTGAAGGTCGAGTTCCTCGCTTGAACATGGCGCAAGCGGTAAGCTGCCGGAATTGTCTAAGACGACGGCAATGATCAGTTCCGCCGTAGTTTGTATCCCAATCGGCCTCGCAACATACTGAGGGCGAACATCTAACCCATGGCCCGTGCGCTGATCCGAAAACTTAGCGCTTCGGCCACGTGTGGTCGCTGGATATCAGCGGAACTATCCAGGTCGGCTATGGTACGTGCGACCCGTAGGATGCGGTGAAAGGCGCGAGCTGACAGGCCGAACCGGTCAGCGGCCTTGAGCAGAAGCTCTTTGCCTTCGGCGTCTGGGTTGGCGACCTCTTCCAGCAATTTACCTTCGATATCAGCGTTTTGGCGTACGCCCTCGTGACCTTCAAACCGAGCAGCCTGAACGGCGCGGGCCAGCTCCACACGCGCGGCCACGGTGGCCGAACTGTCGCCAGCCGGCGGCAGATCAAGGTCGGTAAACGCTACCGGAGGCACTTCGATGCGCATATCGAACCTGTCCATCAAAGGGCCGGAGATGCGGTTCAGGTAGTCTTCGCCACAGCCCGGTGCGCGGGAGCAAGCGCGGGACGGGTCGGTCAAGTACCCGCATTTGCACGGGTTGGCTGCCGCGACCAGCATGAAACGGCAGGGGTACTTCACATGGGCGTTGGCGCGGGCAACCATGACCTCTCCCGTCTCAATCGGTTGCCGCAGGGTTTCCAAAACGGTGCGAGGGAACTCGGGGAACTCGTCCATGAACAGGACCCCATTGTGGGCAAGAGAGATCTCTCCGGGTTTTGCACCGCGCCCACCGCCGACAATCGCCGCCATTGAGGCGGTGTGATGCGGTTCGCGAAAGGGCCGCGTCCGGTTGATGCCGCCTTCGTCCAATAACCCACAGAGGGATTGGATCATCGACGTTTCCAGCGCCTCGACCGGGGTCAAAGGCGGCAGGATGCCGGGCAGGCGCGCGGCGAGCATGGATTTGCCCGAGCCCGGCGTGCCGATCATGATCAGGTGGTGCCGTCCCGCTGCAGCGATCTCAAGCGCGCGTTTGGCGCGTTCCTGTCCTTTGACGTCGCGCAGATCGCGGGTGTTGGAGGACAGGTTGACTTCGCCCGGTGTGGCCGCAGCCAGTGGGGCCTGGCCCGAAAAATGGCGCACCACGTCGCCCAGCGAGCCGGCTCCGATAACCTGAGTGGCGTCCACCCATGCAGCCTCGGCGCTTGAGGCGCGGGGGCAGAGCAGGGCGCGATCCTCGGCCGCCGCTGTCATGGCGGCGGGCAAAGCACCCACGACCGGAACCAGCGATCCGTCCAAGGATAATTCGCCTAACGCAACAGTGCCCTCGGCCGCGTCTGCCGGGATGATCTCCAAAGCGGACAGGAGGGCGACGGCGATGGGAAGGTCGAAATGGCTACCTTCTTTGGGCAGGTCAGCGGGAGACAGGTTGATGGTGATGCGTTTGGACGGCAAGGCGATGGCCATGGAACCAAGCGCGCTGCGCACCCTATCTCGCGCCTCGGATACCGCCTTGTCCGGCAGACCGACGATTGAAAAGGCGGGTAGGCCCGGTGAGACGGCGCATTGCACCTCGACCGGGCGGGCATCAACCCCTTGAAACGCAACCGTGTGAGCGCGGGCAACCATGGCAATCCTGTTCTTGGTTAACAGGACGTTGCTGCCATGGCCGAGGTTTAAGAACGGTTAACGGCTGCGCGCATTGCGGTGAATTTGGGCCAGGCGTCCGGATCTGCGACTGTTTTGTCGCGGCAGAACGTGTTGCAGAACCCCCAGCGCTGGCCTTCGAGGTCGAGGAAATCGGTGACCGGATCGCCGGAATACGGACAGTGCGCGTTGACTGAAGGGCCTTCGTCGGCGGGTCGTGCCTCGGACGGTTCGCCAGCTGGCCAGTGGGCCGAAGGGGAATATTCTGGGTAGGGATACGGATTGTATTGAACCGTCAGCCCCATCGCGCGCCATTGTCGGACCGATGTATCCGACAGCAAGCTTAGGCAATAGTTGCGACTTTCGGCTGAGACCGGCAGATCATACCCAATGATCCGAGCCGCGACGGGGGTGTAGAAGACATCAGCCAGCGAGTAGGCACCGAATAACGGCCCTTCTGACGCGCCCGAGATCGCCCGAGCATGGGCCCAAAGAGTCTCAATCCGTGAGAGGTCTTTCAAAGTGTCGGCCGACGGCTGAAAACCCTTCCAAACATGCGCCAACTGCATCGGGCATTCACTGCGCAGTGCGGTATAACCCGCGACCATTTCGGCGCACAGCCAACGGGCCGTTGCGCGCGCGGCTGGGTCTGACGGCCAAAGGCCAGCTTCGGGGTGCCGTTCAGCCAATGTCTCGGCCATCGCGAGGCTTTCGCCCACAACCGTACCATCGGGCAGACGCAAGGCAGGGACCAGACGGGCCGGGGCAAGGGGTTCCATATCCGCGGCCATGGTGCCGGAATAGAGGCCAACCAAATGGCTGCGACAGGGCAGGCCGAACTTCTCGAGCATCAACCAGCCGCGCATGGACCAGCTGGAAAACAGGCGGTCACCGATAAAGAGATCATAGGTCATGATCAAAGGATGACGGAGCCGGAAGCGCTCGTAAATCAGTGATTTGTGACCTGCCGGATCACGGAAGATGATTGATGGCGCCGACGGACCATTCACCCGCGTGATAGGCGATCTGGGTGACCGACAGGTTGTCGATCCGGTGTGAAAACGCCTGTTGCGCCTCAATATCCAAGGCGCGCTGTACTTGCGTCAGGATCACTCCGAAATGGGCAACAATGACCAGATCCGCGCCCTCATGTGCGGCCATCAGCGCATCGACGGTTTTGTCGACTCGCGCGCGGACATCGTTCCAGCTTTCGCCGTTCGGAGGGCGTACTTCGCCGGGATTGTCCCAATATGCAAAGGCAAGCTCGGGGTCTTCGGCTTCGATTTCGGCGAAACCGCGCAGCTCCCATGTGCCGAAGTTGATCTCGCGCAGGTCGGGGTGGTGGGGCAGGCGCAGGCGCTGGCCTTGGATCGCCGTTGCCGTATCCGCCGCGCGCGACAGGTCGGATGAAACGACAACCGCATCCGCCGGGATGTGATCGTGCAACCGTTGCAGCGCGGCCTGATCGCTCAGATCAGCGGGGAGATCGGACCAGCCGACCATCGTTTTGGCATTGGTGGGGCCGTGGCGGACCAGGTGTAGACGCGTCATGGCAAGTGCCCCTTCAAGACCATCGGCAGCCCCGCCGTGACCTGAATCACCAGGTCGGCCTGCGCCGCAAGCGCGATGTTCAAACGACCCTGCGCCTCTCGGAACCGGCGGGCGAGGGCGTTTTCAGGCACGATGCCGTGACCAACCTCATTCGAAACGATCACAAGCTGCGCCGGGCAGCTGCGTAGGGCGCTCAGCAGGTGGGCTTGGGCCTGATCCAGATCGTTCTCGGCCAGCAGGTGATTGGTCAGCCACATTGTGGCGCAATCAATCAGGCAGGCTTGGTCAGGACGCAGTTTCGCCAAAACCGGGGCAAGGTCCAGCGGTGCCTCGACAGTTTCCCAGCCGGACCCGCGTTGTTCGATGTGGCGATCGACCTTTTGCTGCATCTCTCCATCAAACACTTGTGATGTCGCAAGATAGATCCGGTTTTTCCCAGAGGATACAACCAGTTGTTCGGCATATACCGACTTACCTGATGCAGCCCCACCCAGCACAAAGGTTAAATTGGCGGTCACAATTCTTACCTTTCTGGTGATCCACTTGGTGATGATCTGCGTATCGACCCTAAGTCGGCAAGGCAAGCCCGGCTGATGCCTGCAAAAAGGGAGAGTTTCATGGCACTGGACAACGCATCCGATTTCTCGATGTCCCGCAAAGCAATGAAGGCCGAACTGCTGGACGCGGAAACCGAATTGCAACTGGCCTATGCTTGGCGGGACAACCGCGACGAACAAGCGCTGCACCGACTGATCACCGCGTATATGCGTTTAGCTATTTCGATGGCGGCCAAGTTCAAGCGCTACGGTGCACCGATGAATGATCTGATCCAAGAGGCCGGTCTTGGATTGATGAAAGCCGCCGACAAGTTTGACCCAGATCGCGGTGTGCGTTTCTCGACCTATGCGGTTTGGTGGATCAAAGCCAGCATCCAGGACTACGTGATGCGTAACTGGTCGATGGTGCGGACCGGTTCGACCTCATCCCAGAAATCTTTGTTCTTCAACATGCGCCGCGTTCAGGCCCGGTTGGAACGTGAAGCCGCCACCGAGGGGCAGGAGTTGGATCGGCATCAGCTACACCAGATGATTGCCACGGAAATCGGTGTGCCCTTGCGCGATGTGGAGATGATGGAAGGGCGTCTGTCCGGCTCGGATTTTTCGCTCAACGCGGTGCAGTCAGCGGATGAAGATGGGCGTGAGTGGATTGATGCGCTGGAAGATGATCGTGAGCAGGCCGCCGAGGCGGTTGAACATCGCCACGACACTGAACAGTTGCGCGAATGGTTACTGATGGCGATGCAATCCCTCAATGACCGCGAAAGATTTATCGTGCGTGAACGAAAGCTGCGCGAACCGGCCCGAACCCTTGAAAGCTTGGGGAATGAGCTGGGTCTATCGAAGGAACGTGTACGCCAGCTTGAGGCTGCAGCCTTTACCAAGATGCGCAAGAACCTTGAAGCCCAATCGCGTGAGGTGCAACACTTCATCGCATGACAAGATTTGCGATTCTGTTGTGTGCGCTGGCGTTTACAGTCAGCGCTTTGCGCCCGGTCCAAGCCGGTGAGTTGATCCCCGATGATGTCCTGGCAGCCATGCAGGACGCAGATGTGGTGATCCTTGGTGAAATCCACGACAATCCGCGTCACCACCTTGTGCAGACCGAGGCATTGGGAGCGATTTCTCCGTCGGCTGTGGTGTGGGAAATGGTAACCGAAGAAGGCGCGCAGCGTCTGGCGCAGACCGCCGCCTCCAACCCTGAAGAATTGTCACGGATCCTGCGCTGGGCGGAATCGGGTTGGCCTCCTTTGAGCATGTACTACCCAGTCTTTCAGGCGTCGGACGCGCCGGTCTATGGCGCCATGGTTCCACGCACAGCCGCGCGCGCCGCTATGGAAAAGGGTGCCGCCACTGCCCTTGGTGCAGACGCCGCGCGCTATGGCCTGACTGTTCCGCTGTCGCCAGAAGATCAAGCCGCGCGCGAGGCAGATCAACTGGCTGCCCATTGCGATGCCCTGCCCGTTGAGATGTTGCCTCAGATGGTCTCGATCCAACGCCTGCGTGACGCTGTACTGACCCGCGCAATCCTGCGCGCGGAGGAGGAAACCGGTGGTCCGATTGCCGTGATCACCGGCAATGGCCATGCTAGGACAGACCGGGGTATCCCGACCTTTCTGTCGCGCCTGAAGCCAGGGCTGAAGGTCTTTGTTCTGGGTCAGTCCGAAGGGGGAGTGATCGACGGGAGTTTTGATGCGGTGATCGACAGCCCGGAAATCGAGCGTGAAGACCCTTGCAAAGCGTTTGAGATGCAGAATTAACCGCTGGAACTACCCGGTGGCCTTGCCTAATGTCAGGACCGACCGGGACGGGAAGGGCTAAACATGCTGTCATCCAAACGCATTCTGCTGATCATCGGCGGTGGCATTGCGGCCTATAAGTCGCTCGACCTGATCCGACGGCTGCAAGAGCGTGGGGCTGCAGTCACGCCGGTGCTGACCCGCGCCGCCGAGGAGTTCGTGACGCCGCTGTCGGTCTCCGCACTTGCAGGCCAGAAAGCCTATCGCGACCTCTTCGACCTGACGGACGAAGCCGAGATGGGGCATATTCAACTGTCGCGCTCGGCTGACCTGATCGTGGTTGCCCCAGCTACCGCAGATATGATGGGCAAGATGGCGGCAGGATTGGCCAACGATCTGGCTTCGACCCTGCTGATGGCCACGGACACGCCGGTTCTGTGCGCGCCCGCCATGAATGTGCGCATGTGGGACCACCCCGCGACCCAGCGAAATCTGAAACAATTGCAGCAGGACGGCATCCGCTTTGTAGGACCCAACGAGGGCGACATGGCATGTGGCGAATATGGTCCGGGCCGGATGTCCGAACCTCTAGAAATCCTTGCTGCCGTTGAGGCGCAACTGGCCGACGGGCCGTTGAAAGGTAAACGCATCCTTGTGACCTCCGGCCCGACACATGAACCGATTGATCCGGTGCGCTACATCGCCAACCGCTCATCCGGGGCGCAGGGAACTGCCGTTGCCCGCGCCTTGGCGGCGCTCGGGGCCGAGGTGGTTTTTGTCACTGGCCCTGCCGACGTTCAACCGCCCCAAGGCGTGCAGGTCGTGCAGGTTGAGACAGCACAGCAGATGTCTGACGCGGTGGATGCGGCCCTCCCTGTGAATGCAGGTGTGTTTGCCGCCGCAGTCGCCGACTGGAAAGTGGCCACCGCCTCGGATCGCAAATTGAAGAAAAGCCGCGATGGCCTGCCCTCGCTGGAGTTCGCCGAGAATCCCGACATCCTGAAACGCGTCTCGCAGATGGGTGCGGGTCGCCCTGATCTGGTTGTGGGCTTTGCGGCGGAAACCGACGATGTGATCGACAACGCGACGGCAAAGCGCGCCCGCAAGGGATGCGACTGGATCGTGGCAAACGACGTCAGCCCGGCAACCGGCATCATGG
The DNA here is from genome assembly GCF_056541705.1 of Ruegeria sp. AG1. Classification (NCBI taxonomy): domain Bacteria; kingdom Pseudomonadati; phylum Pseudomonadota; class Alphaproteobacteria; order Rhodobacterales; family Roseobacteraceae; genus Ruegeria; species Ruegeria sp. AG1. The sequence goes on from NZ_JBQFYU010000008.1 coordinate 233,423, forward strand.
GTGGTTCGGAAAATGCAGTCGTCCTGATCTCGGATCAAGGGGCCGAGAGCTGGCCGCGTATGGACAAAGACATGGTCGCCGCGCGTCTTGCACAAAAGATCGCCGACGCGCTGGCCGGATAAGACAGAAGGAATACAGATGGTAGCTATCCGCGTGATCCGGGAAGAGGGGGCAGATGCCGCTGTTCCCCTGCCTTCATATGAGACCTCAGGCGCGGCCGGTGCTGATGTGCGCGCCAACCTGCCCAAAGGCGAGTCGATTTTCCTGGAGCCGGGGCAGCGCGCCCTTGTCCCCACCGGCCTGCGAATCGAAATCCCGGCGGGGTATGAGGTGCAGGTCCGCCCGCGGTCCGGCTTGGCATTGAAGCACGGCATCACCCTGCCCAACACGCCGGGGACCATCGACAGCGACTATCGCGGCCCGCTGGGAGTGATCGTCATGAACGCAGGGCAGGACCGGTTCGAGGTCACCCACGGAGAACGCATCGCGCAGCTGATCGTCGCGCCTGTCGTGCAGGCCACATTCGAACTGACCGAAACCCTTGGCGATACCGCGCGTGGGTCGGGCGGGTTCGGCTCAACCGGGCGGGGCTGATGCTGCTGGTTCTGGTCCTTGCCGCGGGTCTGTGGGGCATCGGCTATATAGCGGGCGTGTCCCGGACGGCGCGTGTGACCTCGGTCAGTGTGCTTATGGCCGGGGTGATCCTGTCGCATTTGGTTTTGCCGAGTGGTCATCCTCTGCGCGAAGCAACCGGAGGATCGGCGGCGCTTTGGCTGATGCTGGCCGGGGCGGCCGCTCTGGTCATGGTCTATGGCAAGGGGCTGAAAGCGCTGCGAAATCGGGCGCAGCCCGAAGCGGACAAGACCGAGGCCAAACCCTCGGACCGGTTCACTGCGACAGAGCTGGACCGCTATGCCCGCCATATCGTTCTGCGCGAACTGGGTGGACCGGGGCAGAAACGGTTGAAAAAGGCGCGCGTGCTGGTGATTGGGGCCGGGGGTCTCGGCGCACCGGCCTTGCAGTATCTGGCCGCAGCGGGTGTGGGTACGATCGGGGTGATCGACGACGACGTGGTCGAAAACGCCAACCTCCAGCGTCAGGTCATTCACCGCGACGCCGATATCGGAATGCCCAAAGTGTTTTCGGCCCAGCAAGCGATGGAGGCACAGAACCCCAATGTTATCGTTCTGCCCTACAATCGGCGCCTGAGTGAAGAGATCGCGCGAGACCTATTGGGCGACTTTGATCTGATCCTGGATGGTACCGACAATTTCGAAACCCGCTATCTGGCCAATCGCACGGCCGTTGCGTTGGGCAAACCGCTGATCTCGGGCGCACTGTCGCAATGGGAAGGGCAGCTGAGCGTCTTCGACCCGGCCAAGGGTGCCCCCTGCTACCAGTGTATTTTCCCCGAAGCTCCGGCAGCCGGTCTTGCCCCGTCCTGTTCCGAGGCAGGCGTGATCGGCCCCTTACCGGGCGTGGTTGGGTCCATGATGGCGGTTGAGGCGGTCAAGGTGATCACCGGGGCCGGCCAAGCGCTGCGCGGTGAAATGCTGATCTACGACGCGCTTTATGGTGAAAGCCGAAAGATCACCCTCTCCAAGCGCTCTGACTGCCCGATTTGCGGCGCCGGTGGTGAATAAACGTAGTGTTGCTCTGGATCATCTGACCGGCCCTTCCTAGGTTGTGGTCAAAGGAGATCTGAATGACCAACCCGATCCTGTCCAACTGGACCACTCCGTTCGAACTCGCCCCTTTTGCCAAGATTTCGGATGATGATTTCGCCCCCGCTTTGGATGAGGCGCTGCAGGCGCATAACGCGCAGATCGACGCGATCGCCACAAACGCCGAAGCCCCGAGTTTCGCCAACACGATCGAAGCGCTTGAGGCGGCGGGTGAGCAACTGGACAAAGTGCTGTCGGTTTTCTTCACAGTTGCGGGCGCGGACAGCAATCCGAAACGCGAAGAGCTACAGCGAGAGATTTCGCCAAAGCTAGCGGCGCATTTTTCGGGGATATCCTCGAACAAGGCGCTGTTCAAACGTGTGGCGGACCTGTGGGCGCGGCGCGATGATCTGGGCCTAAGTGACGAACAAGCGCGCGTGCTGATGCTGTCTCATCGCGGTTTTGTCCGAGCCGGTGCTGCGTTGGAGGGCGAGCAGGACGCCCGGATGCAAGAGATCAAGGCGCGGCTGGCGTCACTTGGAACATCCTTCACCCAAAACCTGCTGGCGGATGAGCGCGACTGGTTCATGGACCTGTCCGAAGATGACCTGCAGGGCCTGCCGGATTTCGTCGTGGACGCCGCACGCGCGGCGGGTCAGGAAAAAGGCGCCGTTGGTCCCGTAGTCACCCTCTCGCGGTCGATCATTGTGCCGTTCCTACAGTTCTCACCCCGTCGCGACCTGCGCGAGAAAGCCTATCGCGCCTGGACCGCGCGCGGGGCGAATGGTGGTGACACCGACAACCGCGACATCGCCGCCGAAATCCTCAGCCTGCGCGAGGAACGCGCCAAGCTGTTGGGCTATGACAGCTTTGCCGACTACAAGCTGGAAACCGAAATGGCCCGTTCACCCGACCGCGTCCGCGACCTGCTGATGCAAGTGTGGGAGCCTGCGAAGGCGCGCGCCGACGCAGATGCCGAAGTTCTGACGGCGATGATGCAGGAAGATGGTGTCAACGGCCCTCTGGCGGCATGGGACTGGCGCTACTATGCCGAGAAACGCCGCAAGGCCGAGCATGATCTGGATGAGGCCGCGCTGAAACCCTACCTGCAACTGGATCGAATGATCGAGGCCTCGTTCGCCTGCGCCAACCGTCTGTTCGGATTGGAGTTCAAACCGCTGGACGTGCCGCTCTACCACTCAGATTGCCGAGCGTGGGAGGTGACGCGCGGCGGTAAGCATATCGCGGTATTCATTGGTGACTATTTCGCGCGTGGGTCCAAACGGTCGGGCGCTTGGTGCAGCGCAATGCGAGGTCAGGCGAAGTTCCCCAAGGAGCAGGCTCCGGTCGTGATCAACGTGTGCAACTTCGCCAAAGGCGATCCGGCGCTGTTGTCCTATGACGACGCGCGCACACTGTTCCATGAGTTCGGGCACGCCCTGCATCAGATGCTGTCGAACGTGACCTATGAAAGCATTTCGGGCACGTCCGTGGCGCGCGACTTTGTCGAACTGCCAAGCCAGCTTTACGAACATTGGCTGGAGGTCCCCGAGGTTCTGGCTGAGTTCGCCACCCACGCGGACACCGGTGAGGCAATGCCGCAGGAAATGCTTGAGAAAGTTCTGAAAGCCGCGAATTTCGATCAGGGGTTCCAGACGGTGGAATACGTCGCCTCAGCCTTGGTTGATCTGGCCTTCCATGAAGGCGCTGCCCCGGCGGATCCGATGGCGAAACAGGCCGAGGTCCTGGAAAGCATCGGCATGCCCGCAGCCATCGGCATGCGCCACGCGACCCCACATTTCGCGCATGTTTTCGCGGGCGATGGCTATAGCTCGGGCTACTACAGCTACATGTGGTCCGAAGTGATGGATGCCGACGCATTCGAGGCCTTTGAAGAGGCCGGAGGGGCATTTGATCCGGAACGCGCCAAAGCTCTGGAAGACAATATCCTGTCCACTGGCGGCTCGCGCGAGGCTGAGGAGCTGTATCTGGCCTTCCGGGGCCGGATGCCAGGTGTCGAAGCCTTGCTGAAAGGGCGCGGCCTGATCGCAGCTTAAACCGTTCTCTTCCAGCCCTTGGATCGAGGGATCAATACCCCAGCTGGCGATCCACCAGATGCACGAACGGCTCGCCAGCTTCCCCGCGCCGGATATTCTCGACGATCACCTGCGCCGCTGTGACCGGCCTAGTTTCCGAGGCGATATGCGGCGTCACCGTTACGTTCGGATGCGCCCAGTAGGGATGATCGGCGGGCAGAGGCTCAACCCGGAACACATCAAGAGTGGCATGTCCGATCTGGCCTGTGTTCAACGCCTTCAATAGCGCGTCATCGTCGATCAGAGGCCCACGCCCCGGATTGATGATCCGCGCGCCTTTGGGCATTAACGCAAGGGTTTCGGCGTTCAGGGTGTTCTCGGTTGCGGGTGTATCGGGCAACAAGAGGACGGCGATCTCGGCCTTTGACAGAGCCTCTCGCAACCCGTCTTCGCCGCTCAGGCAGGTTACGCCGGGGACGTCTTTGGGGGTGCGGCTCCATCCGGTGATGTTGAAATTCAATGCGGCTAGCGCTTGGGCAGCCTCCTGCCCCAATGCGCCAAGGCCCAGAATGCAGACCTGACGTTCGTTCGCCAGCGGCGGCGCGTCAGGCGTCCACACACCATCTTGCACTTTGATGTGCTGGTCCATCCCCAGATGATAGCGCAGCACATGCCCCACGACCCATTCGGTCATGCCTTGGGTTAGACCGTGATCTACCATCCGCGCCAATGGGACTGTAAGCGTTTCGTTCCCTGAGATCTTCTCGACCCCGGCCCAGAGGCTGAGAACCGCTTTCAGCCTTGTATAAGGCGTGAAATTCAGCAGCCCGCCGCTTGGGGCGTAGACGATGTAGTCCACCTGCTCTTCGGGGAGTTCGGTTGCCAGATTGAAGGCGACGCCTGCCTCTTGCAGTCCTTCGGTCAGAAGCGGCTGGTACACCGGCCAAAGCTCAGGGCGCGCGGAGAACAGGATATTGACATGCATGGACGGGCTTTCCGATCAGCGGGGGCGGTGGATATGGGCGCTTTGCACGACACCGAAGGCGGCCATCAGAACCAGCATGGCCGACCCGCCATAGCTGACCATGGGCAGAGGCACGCCGACAACCGGAGCCAGCCCCATCACCATCGACATGTTGACCGCAAAGAACAGGAAGAAGTTCAGCGCGATCCCCATGGTGACCAGCGATGAGAACCTGTCTTTGGTCGACAAGGCCGTAACCATGCAAAAGATCAGGATCAGCGCGTATAGCAGTAATAGGGTGATGCCACCGACAAAGCCAAACTCTTCGGCCAATGTGGTGAAGATGAAATCGGTGTGTTTTTCAGGCAGGAAGTTCAGTCGTGATTGCGTGCCCTGCATGAAGCCGCGCCCATTCCATCCACCCGATCCCAGGGCGATCTTGGATTGGGTGATGTGATAGCCCGCGCCCAGCGGGTCGGTCGAGGGGTCAAGAAACGTGTCGATCCGGCGGAACTGGTAGTCCTTCAGCAACTGCCACTCGGTCCCTCGGCTATTGAAAACAGCTGCAATCAAGCCGACCACGGCTGCGATCACGGCCGCGAAATAGGCCCAGTGGACACCGGCCAGAAACATCAACCCTCCGCCAGCGGCCAGCAGTAGGATCGAGGTCCCAAGGTCCGGCTGGCGCAGTACCATGAAGGTAGGGATCAAGATTAGGATGACCGGGATCAGAACCCAGAGCGGACGCGAGGTTTTATGCGAGGGCAGCCAGTCGTAATAGGCCGCCAGCAACATCACCAGCGCGACCTTCATCACCTCGGACGGCTGCAAACGCATGAACCCAAGGTCGATCCAGCGCTGTGCGCCCATGCCAATCGTGCCGAACAACTCCACAAACACCAGCAACGCGATCGAGGCCAGATAGGCCAGCACCGACATGTTGCGCCAGAACCAGATCGGCACCAGTGCGACGATGAACATCACTGACAGGCCCAGCCCGAAACGTTCGATCTGAGGCTCGGCCCACGGCATCCACGACCCACCGGCCACCGAATACAGCATCAGGAACCCGGCACTGGCCGTGCTGATCAGCAACAGCGTCAGCGGCCAGTTCATGTACAGGAATTTTCGGAACCCCGATGGCGTGGATTTGACCGCATATTCAAGATAGCTCATGCGCGGTCCTTCTCGCTGGGGCGCGCTTTGGGGCGGCGGTCGCCCTCGAGCCGTTTCTGCTGTTCTTTGATGCGCTCTCGATCTCCGGCCGGGTAGGCCTCGAGCGGTGGGGTGCCGTTGTAAAGCGCCTGAAGCATGATGTCGCGCGCGACCGGGGCCGCCGCCTTGGAGCCGCCGCCGCCATGTTCAACCACAACCGCAATGGCGTATTTGGGTTTGTCGTAGGGGGCGAAGCTGACGAACAGCGCATGGTCGCGCCGTTCCCATGGCAGGTCCTCGTTGCGGATCACACCTGCGGCGCGCTCCGCTTTGGTGATGTTGCGTACCTGACTGGTGCCTGTTTTTCCAGCCATGCGGAGGTCATCGGCGATGATCCGGCTGCGATAGGCTGTGCCGCGCCGGTCGTTTGAGACCGACCACATCGCCTCGCGGATGTAGTTCAGATTGGCCGGGCTGATCTCAAGCGGTTCACCCGCGCCCGTTGGCTGTTCGACCCCATCAATCGAGCGGACCAGTCGCGGCTTCACAGCTCGACCGGTGGCGATCCTCGCGGTCATCACGGCAAGTTGCATGGGCGAAGCCAGCATGAATCCCTGCCCGATTGAGGCGTTGGCCGTATCGCCGCTCAACCATTCCTCACCATGGGTTCTCAGCTTCCACTCCTGATTAGGAGCCAAACCTGCCCGAACGGCGGACATGGGGATGTCGTGCTTGATGCCAAGCCCAAGGGTTCGCGACATTTCCGAGATTTTGTCGATGCCAACCTTCAACGCCACGTCGTAGTAGTAAACGTCGCAACTGCGCTTTAGCGACGTATTGAGGTCGACCGTGCCGTGCCCGCCGCGCTTCCAGCAGTGGAAGCGACGGCTACCGACCTTGAGGTGGCCGGGGCAATAAACAGTGCTGCCGGGGCCAACGACGCCGGCTTCAAGCGCGGCCAAGGCGGTGACCATTTTGAAGGTCGATCCGGGCGGATAAGTGCCCTGAACCGTCTTGTTGGCCAGGGGGCGATATTTGTCCTGCGTGAGGATCTGGTAATCCGCGACCGAGATACCGCGCACGAACAGGTTGGGGTCGAAGCTGGGGGCCGAGGCCATCGCCCGCAGATCGCCGGTTTCGCAATCAATGACAACGGCGGCGGCGCTTTCTCCGGCTAGCCGTGCCTGCGCATACTGTTGTAAGTCCGCGTCGACCGAGAGTTGCAGATCAGCGCCCGGTTGGCCTTCCTGCCGGTCCAATTCGCGCATGACGCGGCCGGTGGCGTTGACCTCGACCCGCTTGGAGCCTGCTTTGCCGCGCAGGTCGATCTCTTGCTTGGCTTCCAACCCGACCTTGCCGATCTGGAAGCGGGGGATGCGCAGCACCGGCTCTGGGTCTTCGATCTGGCTGAGGTCATAGTCGCTGACCGGGCCGACATAGCCGACGATATGGGCGAAATCCTCGTAGCGCGGGTATTGCCGGGTTTGTCCGACCTCAGGCGTAACACCGGGCAGGGCGGGCGCGTTGACGGCGACTTTCGAGATATCCTCCCACGTCACCTGATCGACCAATGTGACCGGCAGGAACGGGGCCGAGCGGCGCATTTCCGTGCGCGCCCTTTCGATCTCGTCCTCGTTCAGGGGGATCAGGTCCGAGAGTTTGGCGATCACCTTGTCGATGTCACCGGCATCCTCGCGCACAATGACGATGCGGTAGGACGGTGAGTTCTGCCCGATGACCTGCCCATTGCGGTCATAGATGCGCCCCCGCGTCGGCGGGATCAGGCGGATATTGATGCGGTTTTCTTCGGCCAGAAGGCGATATTCATCCGCTTGGTCGACCTGCATATACCGCATGCGCGCGGCCAACCCGCCAATGAAAACCGCCTGCAGACCGCCCAGCAGCAAGGCCCGCCGGGGCAGACGTTTATAGGCGACACCTTCGCTTTTGATTTTGCGCTGTTTCATGCACGCGCCCCCGCAGCACTGGCATCGGCGGCCGAGACGCGGCGCACGCCGAATACACTCTGAGACAGCAGCACAATGACCGGATAGGCCAGAATTGTCAGCACAAGCTGGATCATAACCGGTAACAAAGCCGCCTGATCGACGGACAGGATCGCAAGGATGACCCGATTGCCGAGAAAGACGCCAGCAACGACGGCACTGACCGACATCCATTCCGCTACAAAGCCCGCATCTCGCATCCCCGGCGCCGCAGACCGCAAGTATGCCGCGCCCAGCACCACCAAAGCGGCCAACAGACCCGGCGGGCGTTGCAGCAGCAGATCGGCCAGCAACATGACCAAAGCGACCAAAACGGTTGGCACATAGTCCGGCCGTCGAAGCACCCATGCAAAGGTCAGGACGATCAGAAAGTCCGGAAAAGGCCAGCGATCCGGCTGCGTATCCAGCGGCAGCAGATGCAGGAACAAAACAAACACCGCCAGCGCCCCATAAAGACCGCGCATCGCCCATTTGTGAGAGGCCGGTTTATCCATCACCAGCTTCCTCGGGTGACAATGATGCAGCGGGGCGCGAGGGGCCAACGATCTGACCCGGATCGCGGATTGTAGGGGCCGAGTTGTAGCGAAGAACGCGCAGAAACTCCAACCGTTCGAAATCGGCGGAAAGACGTACGCGCAGGCGGCCTCCGGGGTCGGCGGCGATCTGACCGATCAGCAGACCGGCGGGAAACACACCGCCATCGCCCGAGGTCACGACCCGGTCGCCGGGGCGCACAAGCTCACGGTTTTCCAGAAACTCGACCGACGGGGCAGGAGTGTTGTCGCCTGTTATCAGTGCGGTCTGGCCCGAGGGCTGGATGGTTGCGGGAATGACGCTTGAGGCGTCGGTCATCAGAATGACGCGCGCCGTATCCGGACCGACGCCCGAGATACGGCCAACCAGGCCGATCCCGTCCATCGTGGCCCAGCCATCGACGATCCCGTCCCGTTCCCCTACATTCAACAGCACTGACTGCCGGAACGGAGAGCCACTATCGGCCATCACAACGCCAGTGACATAGGTTAGGCGCGGATCGAGCCGCACATTGTTCAAATCCAGTAGCCGCGCGTTTTCCTGTTCCAGCTGCAACGCTGCCTCTTTCCAGGCGCGCATCAGCCGCAGTTCCGAGCGCAGCTCGCGGTTCTGCTCGCTCAGGCTCTGATAGCTTTGGAAATCACGGAACAGGTTGACGGTTGCGGTGACCGGAACCATGGCCCAATCCATTGACGGCACAACAGCATCCACAACCTGCGCGCGGAACCGCTCAACTCGAGGGCTGTCGATCCGCCAGACAATGAAGATGCCCAGCAGGCACAGCACAACAATCCCCAGAAGCAGACGGCGCAGTGGGGCCGTGTAGTCATCGCGCTGTGATCGGTCTTTTGCCACAGGTTACCTTCCCGTGCTGCTCGGGCCGAATTTACCCTATTTTCTAAAGGGTGCGCGCCTTAGCTTTCGTAGTCAATCGCGTGGCGCAGCTGTTTTTCGTATTCTAGCGCCTTGCCGGTGCCCAAAGCCACACAATTCAGGCTTTCATCGGCGATCGACACGGCCAGTCCTGTCTGTTCGCGCAGAGCCAGATCCAGATCCCCCAGAAGCGCTCCGCCGCCGGTGAGCATCACGCCGCGATCCACAATATCCGCGGCCAGATCGGGGGGCGTGGTCTCTAGCGCGGTCATCACAGCCTCGCAGATTTGCTGGACGGGTTCCGATAGTGCCTCGGCCACCTGAGCCTGGCTGATCTCGATTTCTTTTGGCACGCCGTTCAGCAGGTCGCGACCACGGATATGCATCGACTGGCCGCGGCCATCGTCGGGCATGCGCGCGGTGCCGATGGTGGTCTTTATGCGTTCAGCGGTGGATTCGCCGACCAGAAGGTTCTGCTGACGACGCAGGTATGAGATGATCGCCTCGTCCATACGGTCTCCACCCACGCGGACTGAGCGGGCGTACACGATATCCCCCAGCGACAGAACCGCGACCTCGGTGGTGCCGCCGCCGATATCGACAACCATGTTGCCGGTCGGATCGGTGATTGGCATGCCAGCCCCAATCGCCGCTGCAATCGGTTCGGCAATCAGACCCGCGCGGCGCGCTCCTGCGGACAGAACCGACTGACGGATCGCGCGTTTTTCAACCGGGGTCGCGCCATGCGGGACGCAGACGATGATCTTCGGCTTCGAGAAGGTCGAACGCTTATGCACTTTGCGGATGAAATGCTTGATCATTTCCTCGGCGGTGTCGAAGTCCGCAATGACACCTTCGCGCATTGGGCGAATGGCCTCAATCGAACCCGGTGTTCGGCCCAGCATCAGCTTGGCGTCTTCGCCAACCGCCAGAACCTTTTTAACGCCATCCTTGACGTGATAGGCCACAACCGAGGGTTCAGACAGGATCACACCGCGCCCCTTGACGTAGACCAGCGTGTTTGCCGTTCCAAGGTCGATAGCCATGTCCGCTGTGAACAGGCCGCCCAGATTGCCAAAGATCCCCATGTTTCCCTTGATCCTGTATGTCGGTTTTTCTACTGCCCGCGACTCGACGGTTCCGGGACGGATGACTTATAGGGTGCCAACTCGCCCGGTAAAAGGGCTGATTCCGCGGCAATCAGCACCTTTTCGCCTCATTTGCAGGGACTGTAGAAGGCAATATGCTCTCATATCAACATATTTACCACGCCGGGAATCTGGCTGATGTGCAAAAGCACGCTTTATTGGCATGGACGCTGTCCTATCTGACCCAAAAGGACAAACCGCTGACCTATGTCGAAACCCATTCGGGACGTGGGCTCTACAGGCTAGATTCAGACGAAGCCCGCAAGACCGGAGAAGCAGCTGCCGGGATCGAGCGGGTGCAGCAGGGCGCATGGTTTGGCGATGATCATCCGCTGGCGCAAGCGATCGGGATGACCCGCGCGCGTTTTGGAAAGGCCAGCTACCCTGGATCGCCCTTGATTGCGGCCAGCTTGTTGCGGTCTCAGGACAGTCTTCACCTCGCCGAATTGCATCCGCAGGAATACACGGCATTGTCCCTGGCAGTGCCAGGGGGCAATACGCGCGTCTACAAGCAAGACGGATATGAGCTGGCGCAGTCCCTGCTGCCGCCGACGCCCAGACGGGGTATGCTGCTGATTGACCCCAGCTACGAGGTGAAGGCGGAATATGACCGCCTTCCGGGGATCATCGCCAAGCTGCATCGCAAATGGAATGTCGGAGTGATTGCCTTGTGGTATCCGGTCCTTAAGGATAGCCGTCAAAAGCCGATGGTGGATGCGCTGACTGCTCAGGATTTCCCAAAGGTTTTGAAACACGAGGTGACATTCCCCGCAGCGCGCAAAGGGCATGGGATGGTCGGGTCGGGAATGTTCGTGATCAACGCGCCTTTTGGTTTGGATCAGGAAACCCACAGATTGTCCGGGTTGTTCAAACAACTCTGAGGTCAAGCCGAGGAACAAGCAAAGCTCCCGCCCCGTTTGCCTGCATCAAAGATGCCGCCAAACGCGTTGGGCCCGGCAGCGCGCCGCAGGCGCG